>JADKAQ010000040.1 GCA_016719105.1 Gemmatimonadota bacterium
GCGACACCACGTACCGCGCCCTTCCCTCCCCCACCTGCTCCCACGTCACGCGCCTAACGATCGCATCGCGCGAGTCGAAGTTGAGGATGTCGGTGTTGGCCGTCGTGCCGTACAGCTCGAGCACCAGCGCATCCGCCGTCTCCGTCACGGCCACCGGCGGACGCTCGGCCATCGGGATCACCAGGTCGCTCCATTCGGCGCCGCGCGACACCACGCGCGCGTTGCCAGCCACACGCACGGGGGCGGCCGTCCCCGTCGGGAGCTCGCGCACGTCGGCGCCGTCGAACCAGACGGAGAGGTCGCGGTCGACACGCGCGCGCACCATGTCGCCCGAACGGCCGGTCACCTCGACGACGGTCCCCGGGAGGAAGAACCACTTGTACGTCCCACCGCTCGCCACGGGGCGCCCGATGATGACGCGGTCGGAGTCGGGGGCGGTGGCGGTGAGCGTCACGGGGCGGTCGCCCAGGACGGCGTAGCGGGGGCCCATCGAGTCGACGAGCGCCACGCGCGGCGTGACTAACGAGACGGTGTCGGCGCCGCGCGCCACGACGAGGCGCCCGGGGGTCGCGAGGAGCCGGGCCTCGATGTCGGTGGCCCACAGCGACGAGTCGGCGGCGGGGTTGGCGGGGGGGCGCAGCGCGCGGCGCGTCCCGTCTGCTGCAATCCAGTCGACCGTTGCCGAGCGCGGTGCGCGGAGGGCGACGCGTACGAGGTCGGTGGCGAGGCGTGCCTCACGCGTGCCGGGACGGAGCGACGCCGAGTCGACGGCGAGCGGGCCGCTCTCGCTGAGCATGGGGCGCGCCGGCGGGAGGACGAGGCGACGGGTGACGCGCACGGTGTCGCTCCCGCGCGCGGCGACGAGCGACCAGCGCGGGTTGTCGCGCGGCGGGAGGGGGAGCCAGCCGAGCCAGGCGCCGTTGGGGAGGACGGGGACGCTGACGCCGTTGACCGTCAGCTGCGCGTCGCCGGTGCCGAGCGAGCCGAAGATGAAGGTGGAGTCGCGGGCGACGATGGTGGCCCCGTCGGGGGGATAGACGACGCGGAGGTCGAGCTTCCCCGTGACGCGCGGGACCGGGGGAAAGGCGAGGGGCCCCGGGGCGCTGTCGGGGGCGACGGCGGGAGCGGCCCCGGCGGGGGGGCGTGCCGCGGTGGCGCAGGCGGCGCTCGCGCAGAGCGCCAGCGCAGGGGAGGAACGCACGAGGGCCGCTACGAATGCTCGACGCATGCGGCGAAGCTAATCCGCATGTGGGGGGAGGGCGAATCCACGGCTGTGGTTGCCCCGTATGGCCCCACATGGCATCTTCGCCCGAACCGTCTCACGAGACCTTACCCGCGAAGCCCGGACCCTTGGTGTGACGTCCAGACCGCAACGAAGCGACGACAGGGTGGGGCCGCGCGTGATCCCTGCATGAAGACTCCGATCGAGACGCGCGCCGCGCGCATGCCCACGCCACCCAAGGGGACGGACGCGCCGGTCATGGTCGACGTCTTCGCCCTCTCCGATGTGGGGCGCACGCGCGACCACAACGAGGACGCCTTCGTCGTCGCCGACCTCTCGAACGGGGCGCCGCTGCAGTTCGACAAGGTGCTGCGACAGCCCGCGGGGCCGGTGGGGCACCTGTTCATGGTGGCCGACGGGATGGGCGGGGCCGCCGCGGGAGAGCTGGCGAGCGAGACGGCGGTCGATGTGGTGCTGCGCTACATGAAGGAGCAGTGGTCCCCCCGCCGCTCGTCCGACGGCCCCACCTTCGTGCAGGCGCTGGAGACGGCGACCGACGTCGCGAACACCTCGATCTACCGCCACGCGGTGGAGCACCCGGAGCTGCGCGGGATGGGGACGACGGCGACGATCGCCGGGCTGCTGGGCGACACGCTGTACCTGGCGCAGGTGGGCGATTCGCGCGCCTACCTCGTGCGCGACGGCACGGCCCGGCAGATCACGAAGGACCAGTCGCTGATGCAGAAGCTGCTCGAGGCGGGGGAGATCACCGAGGAAGAAGCCGAGATCAGCGAGCGCCGCAACATCATCCTGCAGGCGCTGGGGCCGGAGGCGGTGATCCGGATCGACCTCACCTACCAGCGGGTGCGCCGCGGCGACGTGCTGGTGCTCTGCTCGGACGGGCTGTCGGGGATCGTGCGCGGGGAGGAGATCGGGCGCGCGGTGGCGGAGGAGGCGGACTTGCAGCTGGCGTGTCGCCGGCTCATCGGCATGGCCAACGCGCTCGGCGGCCCGGACAACATCACCGTGGTGGCGGCGCGCTTCGACGGCTCCGGGCTGGCCGCGCCTAACGACGACGACCACGTGGGGCACCGGATCTTCGCGGTTCCCGGGCGCGAGGTGGGGCCGGGCGACTCGGTCGACGACCTGATGCGGGCCAAGACCGAGCAGATGGAAGCCGTCTTCCAGAAGACCCCGCTGGAGCTGCCGGCGGCGGTGCGCACCGAACGCCAGGAGCTGTCGCTCGTGGTCCGCGGGGTACTGGCGGCGGCGGCGGTGGTGCTGGGCGGATACCTGATCTGGCAGATCCTGCAGTACTTCTCCGGGCGATAACGGCGGGGAGCGGGACCGGCGGGCACAAGCGCGTGCTTCGGGTCCCCAAAAAGCTAGACACGGGGGTTCACGGGGGATGCACGGGGGTTCACGGAGGACTTCCGTCGCGCACCGCTCTCCTCCGTGAACCCCCGTGATCCCCCCGTGAACCCCCGTGTCCTGCTTTTCTCACTGCTCGACGCGACACCCGGCGTCAGCCACGCGCGCCAGCAGCAACGCGGTCCGGGCCTAACGAGCCGCGAGCCTGCGCGCGACCGCCAGTTGCATCGGACGCTCCCCTCCCCAGGCGCACAGGATCGGGACGTCGGCCGGGAGGGCAGCGGCGAGCCTGGGATGCGAGAACTGCACGAGGTAGACGTCTCGGCGCGCCGCCCGGGCGGTGGCGGTGAGCTGCCGCACGCGGTCGAGCGCCGACTGGGAGTAGCCGGGCCTCCCCTTCCACGCCCGGATGTCGCCGAACAGGGCGATCACCAGGGGCTTGCTGCCGCGGCCGGGGTGCGTCTCCACTTCCACCTCGACGCCGGCCGCGCCTAACGCATCGAGCAGGGGCTGGCGGCTGGGGGCGGGATAGGGGCCGCCCAGGTCGTCGTCGACGATGGCGACGCCGATGCGGGGGCCGAGTGGGGGGATGGTGCCGCGGAGGAGGTGGACGGCGCGCGTGGCGAGGGCGCTCCCCTCCTCGAGGTCGTCGGGGCTGACGGGGCGAACGGTCGCCGGCGTGGCGGCCCAGCGCGCCCAATGGTCGCGGCGCGCCAGCGATTGGCCGAGCTGCGCGCTGGGGACGCTGCGTCCGGCGACGACCTCCAACCCGCGAAGGGCGGCGACCGGGTCGTTGGGATAGAGCAGAAGGTCGCAGCCGGCGGCGATGGCGCGCGAGGCGGCGTGCGCTTCCCCTCCCTCGTCCTGCACGCCGCCCATGATGAGCGCGTCGGTGATGATGAGCCCCTCGAAGCCGAGTTCCTCGCGCAGCAGCCCGTGCACGATGGCGCGCGAGCAGGTGGCGGGGGCGCCGGTGGGGTCGAGGGCGGGGTAGGCGACGTGGGCGGTCATGACGCTGGCCACGCCGGCGTCGATGGCGGCGACGAAGGGGGCGAGGTCGACCTGGAGCTGCTCGCGCGTGGCGTTCACCACGGGGAGAACGGCGTGCGAGTCGGTGACGGTGCGGCCATGGCCGGGGAAGTGCTTGGCGCAGGCCAGCATCCCCTCCCCCTGGATGGCATCGATGCACTCGGCCACCGCGGCGCTGACGGCGTCGGGGTCGGCGCCTAACGACCGCGTCCCGACGATGGGGTTGTCGGGCTCGAGGTCGAGGTCGGCGACCGGGGCGTAGGTCCAGTTGATGCCCAGCGCGAGCGCCTCGCGGGCGGTGAGGCGGCCGGCGACGCGGAGGGCGAGCGGGTCGCCTAACGAACCGAGGGCGGCGAGCGGGGGGAGCGGTGTGCAGCCAGCGAACTGTTGACCAGCGCCGCGTTCCAGGTCGGCGGCAATGAGCAACGGATGGCGCGAGCCGGCGCGCAGCTGCGCGGTGAGGGCGGCCACGGCGTCGCGCTCGCCCCCGAAGATGATGAAGCCCCCCACCCCGAGGGCGAGGGCGCGCTCGATGTCGGCGGTGGCGTCGGCAAAGCCGCGCGCCGCGTCCCACCGGACGGCGGGGAGGAGGAGTTGTGCGAGGTCGCTCATGGTGGACAGGGAGACACGGCCGCATCGGCAGGCCGCCGAGGTCTCCCGAATCCTACGCGCCGCGGGCGTGGGGGCGAGGGGGAAAACGCGGATGGAAGTGGGCAATCACGGCGAAGTATCAGGCAAGCCACCGATGGTCCGCGCGCCGCGCCACTCGCATCGTATGGTGCGCAGGGGGGGCAAGGACGCCATGGGACGAATCGCCGGAGCCGTGATCATCGTGGTCGTCGCCATCATCGTGGCGGCCGCCGTCGCGGTCATCTACGGGTCGATGTCGTGGAACCGTTCGTCCGACGCCAGCTTCGCGCGCCTGCTCGCGTTGGCCGACACGACCCCGGTGACCGGCCTTCCGACGACGTTCTCCCGCGAGCAGCTCGATTCGCTCCCCGCGCCGGTGCGGCGCTACTTCGGGCGCGTGCTGATCCCCAGCCAGCGCATGATTCGCCTGGCATACATCGACCACGACGGGGAGTTCGCCCTCAAGCCAAACCAGTGGCAGCGATTCACGTCGCGGCAGCTGTACACCACGGCGCCGCGCGGCTTCGTGTGGGATGCCGAGATCCACATGCTCCCGTTCATGCCCGTGCGCGTGCGCGATCGTTATGCAGCGGGGAGCGCGAGCATGCTGGCGACGATGGCGGGGGTGATCAAGGTCGTCGACCAGGAAGGGACGCCGGGGTTGGCGTCGGGGGCGCTGCTGCGCTTCATCGCCGAGGCGGCGTGGCTACCGACGGCGCTCCTTCCCAGCGAAGGGGTGCGGTGGAGTGCGATCGACGACTCGACGGCGCGCGCCACGGTCTCCGACGCGGGGATCGAGGTCTCGATGGACGTGCACTTCGGCACCGAGGGGGAGATCTCGCGGATCACCGCGATGCGAGAGCGCGACGTGAACGGGACGTCGGTGCTGACGCCGTGGGTGGGAGAGATGTCGCGCGAGCTGATGTTGGTGAGCGGGGTGAAGATCCCGGTCTCGGCGTCGGTGAAGTGGGTGGCTCCTGAGGGGGAGCACGCCTACTGGCGCGGGCGGGTGCGGGGGGCGCGGTTCGAGTTTCGGTGAGGCGTTAGGCGGGGCTTGGGTGGAGCGGAGTGGGAGTCCGGAAAAGCTTGACACGGGGGTTCACGGGGGGTTCACGGGGGTTCACGGAGGAGGGAGGCGTGCGGGGGAGGACGGCGTGATGTGGGCTTGGTTTCGATTCGATCGGGTAGGGGCCGCCCCGCGTGTCCTCCGTGTCCCCCACGTTGCCGCTGTGCCCCCCCGCGTTGCCGCCCGAAAAAACCGCCTTCAACCTCCGTGTTACCTCCGTGAACCCCCGTGTCATGCTTTCCCTCGCGCCAGCGCGCACAGCGACCAGTGCACGCAGATCAGGCGCAATGGCTCCCACCTCTCACCTGGACGCGAAGCAGCGCTGCGCCAACAGTGGACCCGCCGCCAGCTACCGCGTCTCAGGCCGGCGTGAGCTTCCCCAAGATGCGCGGACCAGCCGCGCCGGTGGCCGCGGGGACGTTGCCCGCTTCGCCCATGAGGTGCAGGTAGCCTAACAGCGCAAAGGCAACCGCTTCCTTGGCCTCGCCGTCGAAGAAGACGTCGTCGAAGCGGACCACCTGCTTGCCAGGGAGCCGCCCGGCGATCGCCTCGACCAAGGCCGGGTTCTTGGCGCCCCCCCCGGACACCACGACGTCGCGGATGGGCTCGGGGAGGAAGCGTTCGTACGCGTCGGCGATGGAGCGCGCGGTGAAGGCGACGGCGGTGGCGATGATGTCGTGCGGAGTGGCCTCGGCGCGCGCAGCGCGGCACTGGGCGATGAAGCGCGCGATGTAGTCGGGGGTGAAGAGCTCGCGGCCGGTGCTCTTGGGGGGCGGAGCGCTGAAGTAGGGGTCGAGCAGCGCCGCGTCCACCACCTCGTCGATCGGCACGCCTTGGCGCGCCAGGGCGCCGTCCTTGTCGTAGCGTTGCCCGGGGAAGAGGGCGCGCGTGACACCGTCGATGACGACGACGCCGGGGCCCGTGTCGAAGGCGCGCACGCCGGCCACGCCGCCGTTAGGCGGGACGACGGTCACGTTGCCGATCCCCCCGATGTTCTGCAGCGCCCGCCAGTGCGTCGCGCTGAAAAGCACGGCGTCGGCCATGGGGACGAGCGGGGCCCCCTGCCCTCCCGCCGCCATGTCGCGCACGCGGAAGTCGGAGATGACGGGGCGCCCCAACCGCTCGGCGATCACCGACGACTCGCCGATCTGCCAGGTCGAGTGTCCGGGGACGTGCCAGACCGTCTGCCCGTGCGTGGCGATCGCCGCCACCTCGCGGCGCGGAACCCCCGACTCGGCGATCACGCGCACCGCGGCGCTGGCCAGCAGCTCGCCCAGGTCGAAGTTGACGCGGCAGTACTCCTCGGGGGTCCCTTCGCGCAGGGCGCGCGCCAGGCGATCGCGCTGCGCGTCATCGTAGTCGAGGACGTCGTAGGCGAGCAGTTCGGCGGTGATGCGCCCGCCGTCACGTGCAAAGCGCACGACGGCGGCGGAGATGCCGTCGAGCGAGGTGCCCGACATGAGGCCGACGACGACGGTCATGGCTGCGGAATGGGTGGAGGATCGCCGCCGACGACTCGGCGGATGACGCCGTCTCCCTTGGCGAGCGCCGCTTCGGCGCCCTCCTTGTCGACGCCAAGCAGGTGCATGACGATCGCCAGCTTCACGCGCCCGTCGGCGCGGGCGATGAGCGCGCGCGCCTCGTCGCGGGTGACGTGGCAGACTTCCATGATGATGCGCTGGCTGCGATCGACGAGCTTGAGGTTGGTCGCACGCAGGTCGACCATCAGGTTCCCGAACGTCTTCCCCACGCGGATCATCGCCCCGGTGGTGAGCATGTTGAGCACGAGCTTGGTCGCCGTCCCGGCCTTGAGGCGCGTGGAGCCGGTGACGAGTTCGGGGCCGGTGACGGGGACGATGAGGTGATCGAGCGTGGAGGCGAAGGCCTCGTCGATGGGGGTGCAGGCGATGAGCCCGACCGCTGCGCCGCGCGCCTTGGCTCTCGTTAGGGCGCCCCGTACGAAGGGCGTCGTCCCCGACGCGGCGATGCCGATCAGCACATCGTGCGCATTGATCCCGTACTCGTCGACCGTCGTCGCCCCCTGCTCCGGGCTGTCCTCGGCCCCTTCCTGCGCGCGGAAGACCGCCTCGGTACCGCCGGCGATGATCCCCTGCACCAGCTCCGGATCGCTGCCGAAGGTTGGCGGGCACTCGCTGGCGTCGAGGATGCCGAGTCGTCCCGAGGTCCCGGCGCCGACGTAGAAGAGGCGCCCACCGGTGCGGAAGGCGTGCTCGATGCGGCTGATGGCGCTGGCGATCTGTTCGCGCTGCGTGGCGACCGCGTCAGGGACTCGGCGGTCCTCAGCGGTCATGATATCGACGATCTCGAGCGGCGTGGCGAGGTCGATGTTGGCCGAGCGCGGGTTGCGGTGTTCGGTGATGCGAGGGTCGAGCGCTCGAGGAGGCACGCGAGAGGACGGTCGAGGGTAGCAGGGAGGGACGCGCTGTCTCCCCCAGATGGCTGGGGGTAACTTACCCTCGCGCCGAGAGCGGTCACAACGGAGCGACAATGCGTACGGGGATGAAGCGGACGATGGTGGTCGCGTGGGCGATCACTTTACTGATGTCGATGGCCATGCCCCTGTCGGTGGGTGCGCAGGACCGGCGTGGCCCTCGCCGCATGGGGGGCTTTGGCGGGCCGACGTGGTGGGTGTCGGCGTGGGGCGGCTATCAGTGGTCCGATCAGGTGGGCGACCCGGGGACCAAGTCGACGTGGGACTTCGACTCCAACTGGTCGGTGCGCTTCACCGCGGAGCGCGAGGTGGCGCCACGCACGACGATTGGCGCGGTCTTCAACTATGCGCGCCTCCCGCTCGGCATTTTCGGGAGCGCATCGTCAGCGAGTTGCCGTCCGCGCTGCGGGGCCGAGGCGACGACGGTGCAGTACGGGCTCATGGCGCGCTCGGGGGGCGGACGGGGATTTCACCTGGTGTACGAGGGGTTCGTGGGGGCGCTGCGCTACAGCAACTTCACCGTCGTTCCGGCGGGGGCCACCGAGTACGACGGGCTGACGAACACCGACTTCGCGTACTCGTTCGGCACGGGGATCGGCTACGGGCTTTCGCGCGACTTCGAGTTGGCGGCGATGTTCGACTACGGGTCGAGCATGCACGAGAAGTCGAACGACCTGTTCCAGCGGCGCACGACGCGGCACTACACGACGCGGCTGGGGTTGCGGGTGGGGTTTAGCGGCTGGGGTCAGAGCTGGGGTCAGAGCTGGGGTCAGAGCTGGGGTCAGAGCTGGGGTCAGAGCTGGGGTCTGACCCCGAGGGCGGTCCTTGATCGCGCGTGGTGCGGGGGCAGATTCCGTGCGTTCGACTCACTCCTCGCCTTCTTCGCCATGACCGCCATGCTCGTGTCGCGTCGTTCGCTTGTGTTCGCACTCCTCGCGCTGGGGGCGTGTCGCGCGCCGGCCCCCTCCGGTGCGCTGCGCTCCACGGAGCCGGCGATTCCGCCGCGGCAGGCGGTGACCTTCCCCGAGGGGTGGCGCTTCAAGGCTGGCGAGAAGGCGGCATTCGGCGAGCGGTTCATGATCGCGTCCAACCAGGTGCTGGCCTCGGACGCAGGGAACGAGGTCATTCGCGCCGGCGGGAACGCGGTCGACGCGGCGGTCGCGGTGGGGTTCGCGCTGGCGGTGACGTATCCCGTGGCAGGGAACATCGGGGGCGGCGGCTTCATGGTGATCCGCATGGCCGACGGGCGCGCGGCGACCATCGACTACCGCGAAGTCGCGCCGCTCGCCGCCAGCCGCAACATGTACCTCGACGCCAAGGGGAACCCGACCAACGAGAGCATCATCGGCTACAAGGCGTCGGGGGTCCCCGGCGCGGTGGCGGGGATGGCCGAGGCGCTCAAGAAGTACGGGACGATGACGCTGGCGCAGGCCATGGCGCCGGCGATTCGGCTGGCGCGCGATGGCTTCGTGGTCGACTCGCAGTTCTACCTGAGCCTCAAGTCGAGCCAGGGCTACATCGGGCGCTTCGACGCCAAGGACGTCTTCTACCAGAACGGCGAGCCGGTGAAGCTGGGGACGCTGTTCAAGCAGCCGGCGCTCGCCCGCACGTTGCAGCTGATTGCCGACAAGGGGCCCAACGTCTTCTACCGCGGCGAGGTGGGTGATTCGCTGGTGGCGGCGATGCAGCGTGGTGGCGGGATCATCACCTCGCAGGACCTCGCGCAGTACAAGGCGATCTGGCGCACGCCGATCAGGAGCACCTATCGCGGCTACGCGATGTACTCCATGCCCCCGGCCTCGTCAGGCGGGATCGTGGTGACCGAGGCGCTCAACATCATGGAGGCGATGGGCGAGACGACGCCGGCGTGGGGGACGGCGGCGTACGCGCACCAGCTCGGGTCGGCGTATCAGCTCGCCTTCATCGACCGCAACAGCAAGCTGGGGGGACCCGGCCTTCGTGAAGGTCCCGCTGGAGCAGCTCACCGACAAGAACTACGCCAAGGAGCTGGCGCGGACCATCGACCCGCGGCGCAAGACGCCGACACCGCCTAACGCCACGCCCATCTCCGACGGGCTGCACACCACGCACTACTCGGTGGTGGACGACAAGGGGAACGCGGTGGCGACGACGACGACGCTGAACAACGGCTACGGGTCGGCGGTGTACCTCAAGAACGTCGGCTTCTTCATGAACGACGAGATGGACGACTTTGCCGCAGCGCCGGGGAAGCCGAACATGTTCGGGCTCGTGCAGGGGGAGGCGAATGCGATCCAGCCCGGGAAGCGCATGCTGAGCGCCATGTCGCCGACCATCGTGCTCGACCCGCAGGGAGAGCTGCTGCTCGTGGTTGGAGCCGCCGGCGGCCCGCGCATCATCACCGCCACCTCGCAGGTGATCCTCAACGTGATCGACCACCGCATGTCGCTCGCCGACGCCATGCGCGCGCCGCGCATGCATCACCAGGCGCTGCCCGACACGCTGATGATCGAGACCAACGGGCTGACGAAGGAGACCGAAGCGGGGCTCAGGGGGATCGGCCACGGCGTGCGCTACCTCGGCTCGCTCGCGAACGTGAACGCGGTGATGCGGGTGAAGGGAGGATGGGAGGGGGTGTCGGAGCCGCGGGTCGGCGGGACTGGGGGGACGTCGGCGCGGTAGCCTGCGCCGGAAGTGAGCGGGGCCGGCGGTTGCAGGC
>JADKAQ010000041.1 GCA_016719105.1 Gemmatimonadota bacterium
CAGATTGCAGGCGGATTCGAAACGCCAACGGAGGCGTTCTTGACATCCCAGTCTCGGTTGATCCCTCGACCACGGCCCTGCCCTTGATCGTCCGCTTCTGGCCGATAGCAGACAGCGCGCGAGTATCGCAGTGCGAGCGTTCGAGTGCCGCATAACGATCCGGGCTCACTTGCAGCCGCAGCAATAAATGCCGACCCGCCCCGGCCCAGTCTTTGGACATTCTACCGGGCCCGGGGCGGGTCGGCCATCCTTAGGCAGCTGTCAAGTGCAGCCCGTGGTTATGCGGCCCTTGGCTACGAGCCCATCAGCGATACCGCCGAGGATCCGGGCCGATCATCACCGTCGATTCATCTCGCCCACCCCTTCTTCGTAGGGTGTACACGAAACTGGGGCAGGATCAATCTGGTGCCCCGCTCAAAGGCGCTAACGTGCTTGGCAGCGTCGGCCAATTTAGCGGAGACTCTGACCGCCGCGAGGCTCGACCGGTATCGCCGAGAACGCCGCTGAACACTACCGCGACCTCCCCCCACTGACGCTCTCTGGGCGGTGCATCGCTTAGCGCCCTCTGCGCCAGCGCAAGGCCGAGGTAATAGCGAGCCTCCGCAGAGGAGAACCCCAGACCTGCATCAGAGGAGGTCCGCTCGGCTGCACGCAAGGTGTCTATCGCAACCTTCATCGAGTCCGCGTTTCCCCCAAATGCCGCTATCAGAAGAGCCGCTCGGACGACCGCTACCGCCGCGATGTCGTAGTCCGATGCGGTACGCCGTATCAGATCATAGCCATCTCTCAGATCTCTGAGGGCCTGGAGCGCTTGCTGCAGGTTGGCGGTTCGATAGACCTGCAGTTGGCGTGTGAACGCCATCTGTACGAGCAGCCTCCCGTGCAGAACCGGATATCGTTCTTTCGTGAGACTCTGCCCGGCCTCCCTCAGAGCAGCGAGCGCTTCTTCGAACCGCTCTGACCCGCGTGATTGTTCGGCGAGTCTCGTAAGACCGATGCCGACTTCTTGCATAATCTGTGCATGTCGCAGCACATCCGACGAAGCCGGGGTGCGCTCTATGGCGCCGCGCGCGAGAGCGAGCCCGTTCAGCAGCGAGGTGGAGTCTCCCGTAAGGTCGCCAATGCGATGTAGTGCCGTAAGCTCATTAAACTCTGCAATGCGAGCAAACAGTGCAGCTGCCGGAATGCGAGATAGGATTGCGCGCGCCTGTCGTCCCTCTTCCGCAGAGCGCCTGAGGAAAGGGACTCGTCGATCGAACTGGCTCATTTCTCGCAACGCTGCCGACAGATTCGCACGAGACAGTCCGTGCCGAAGCGGGTGACTCTCCATCGAATACGCGGCCTTCGCGTCATCGAACCATGTGACTGCTTCCGCCGCCTCCTGTCGCATGGCGCTCCCACGACCCATTGTTGCGAGGAGGGTGTGGACAAACCCTAGATTGAGTGCCGCAGCTGCTCGCTCCCGTGGACACGTGTTGCGTATGCACTTGAGGCGCAACTGTCGTAGCAGACTATCTGCCACTTGCAGCAGCGCACTTGCTCGCTCGCGGTCGAATTGGGCAAGCAGTGCGCGCGTCGTACCAGCAACGCGTAGGGCTTGTGCTTGCTCCGCAGGGCTCTGTATAGCTCGCGGGTCCAGTGAGGCGAGACTGGCAATTGCAGTGTGATAGTGTTCAAGAGGCACCCTGATCTGACCCAACAGGAAGTGCGCCAGCGCGCGCTGCAGGTGGAGTTCTGCTGCCACACGATCACTTTTCTGAGCGTGGCCTAGCACCGCCGCCGAGTCAAGGCGTACGAGGGCTCGCGCCGCAAGTGTATCTCGCGATGCAGTAAGAGAGTCCGCGAGCGCTAGCTCCGCCTTGGCCCACCCCAGCATTAGTCGAGTCTGTGCTTCCGTAGGTCCAGTGCCGGAAGAACCTTTGCAACCTCCTGGAAGCTCGCGAGTGCGAGGCCAAGTTCGCCCCGAGTGAAGGCTGCCTCAGCGGAGGCAAGTGGGGCACTCCAAGGCTCGGTGTCTCGATCCAAGATCAGAAGAGCGATGCCGACAAGCAACGGCGCAACGAGGAGCTCGACCACGTGCGCACGGAGACTGGTGGATAGACCCCGCAGTCCTTTCGCCGCCGACTCCACCAGTCGGGAAAGGACTCCTCCGACGGTGCGCTCGTGCCTAGGCTCATTCATGCGCTGGTTCTCATGTTGCCCTCTCATCTGCACGTAACGCGGCGGAGCTACCGCCAGATAAGTGAGTCCACCTGCGATGCCGCCTAACGTGGCTGTAGGAAAACCCCGTCGATGCCCGCGCTGTGGACACGGAACTTCACGGGGTGCGGCGGTTCCCCGGCAGCGAATCTGGCCGTTCCCGCTGCCGTCGAGATCCCATGGCCCGCTACAAGGCGATCGACACCAACCCCCCGGCTGCTCCCGGTCAACCTGGCGGCGCAGCTCCTCCCCGGCACCTTCGAGCACGCGGTCGACCACCTGCTCGAAACCATGCCATCGACCTGTCGCGCTTCGACGTCCGGTTCCGGAACGACACCACGGGCGCGCCCGCGTATCCCCCGGCGGTGCTGCTCAAGGTGGTGCTCTGTGCCTACGCGCGCGGGATCGTCAGCAGCCGGGCGATCGCCCGACTCTGCGAGGAGCACGTGACCTTCATCGCGCTCTGCGGAACACGCACCCGCACTTCACGACGATCGCCGCGTTCGTCAGCGGCCTCGGCCTCGGACATCGCCCACGTCTTCGCGGCCGTCCTCGCGGTGTGTGATCAGCAGGGGCTGATCGGCCGGGAGGATGTTCGCGATCGATGGCGTGAAGCTCCCGAGCAACGCGTCCAAGCGGCGCAGCGGGAAGCGCGCCGACTTGAACGCCAGGCCGAGAAGCTGGAAGCCGCCGCCGCGCGGATGCTCACGCGGCATCAAGCGACCGACGCGACGGAGGAGGGGCCGCCCGACCCACCGGACGGACCCCGACAACGGCGGGCGCGGGACGCGAGCGCTTGGCGCGGCTCGAGCGCGACGCGGTGCAGCTGCGGGCGTGGCTCGCCGCACATCCCGACGACCGGCGCAGCGCCAAAGGCGCCGTGCGCCTGAGCAATCGCACGGATCCCGACAGCGCGAAGATGGCGACGGGCAAGGGCGTCGTGCAGGGTTACACGGCTGTCGCCGCGGTGGATGCGAAGGCCCAGATCATCGTGGACGCGCAAGCGCACGGCACCGGGACGGAACAGGAACTCCTGCTGCCGGTCGTTGCCGCGCTCGCGCCGCACGCGACGACGGCCACGCTCATCACGGCAGACGCCGGCTACCACAGTGAAGCGAACCTCCGCGCCCTCGCGGCGCAGGGCCGTCCCGCGCTGATCGCGGACAACGGCATGCGCGCCAGGGATGAGCGCTTCGCGACGCAGGCGCGCCATCAGCAGGGGCCCGACCCGCTGCACGACAAGTCGCGCCCCTCGACGCGCTTGCCGGTGTACCAGCCCCATGACTTCACCTTCGATCCCGTGGCCCGCACGTGTGTGTGCCCGGCGGGGAAATCGCTCTATCGAAAGGGCAAGGACCTGGTCATCAAGGGCTACCGCGGCGCGCAGTTCCGCGGCGCGAAACGGGACTGCGTGCCGTGCATGCATCGCGCGCGGTGCCTGCGGACGCCCGACCGGACCGAGACACGGCAGGTGATGTTCTTCGACGGGCCGGCGCCGGGGCGCCCTGAGCTACACCCGGCAGATGCAACGGCGCCTCGACTCCGCCGAGGGGCGTGCGCAGTACGGGCGGCGCTTCGCGACGGTGGAGCCGGTCTTCGCGAACCTTCGCCACAACAAGGGGCTCGCGCGCTTCACGCTGCGCGGCCGCACCAAGGTGGACGGGCAGTGGAAGCTCTTCTGCCTGGTCCACAACATCGAGAAGCTGGCCCACGCGGGGTACGCCGCCTAACGCGCTTGCGGACGCGCGCCATCAGGCGCCGCGCGAGGCCCGCCGCTCCATGGGGACCGCACCTGCCGCCGATTCGCCAACACACGGAGGATAACGTCGCGCATCGCGCGGTCGCCGGCAGTGCACGCAGGCTTATTCTACATCCTCAACGTTTCAGCTCACCTGCGGGCGAACCCAATAAGAGCGCGCGGCGGAGCCGCGCGCCTTCCCCAGCTCGCCCGTCTGGTGCAGCGTTCGTTAGGTGGCGGCGCACTTTTGCCAGCCCATCAACTCCCTCTCCGCGGTGGACTGGTCGTTGTGCCATCGAGCCCATTCTGCCTGCTCTCGCCTTAACTCGGCTGCGTCTACCGTGCGAGGACGGAGAAGAGGTACCGTCTGGTCAGGACTGCTTGCGAAGACGTACCGGTGCGCACGTTCGGCGATGAAACGACGAACGAGAGCGGCCCTCTCGGAGTCCAACCTCGCTCCGCGGGTCGGCACAGGTCTCCCAATCTGCGTATACAGCATGTGATACGGGCTGAGCGGAAGGAAGAGGTCCGTGCCGACGCTGCCCCAGCCGCCACCAAAGTTGTAGTCCTCGACACCATTGAAGTTCAACTTCAGCACCGGGTCATCGCTCGTAAACCATGTCTGACCGTCCGGAGGGGCGAGAATCGTCCACCGATGTTTGCACAGCGCTTCGAGCGGCTCGCCACTGAGGAGGTGACGCATGCTCCAGAGCCAAAGGCCGCGTCCCGCGATCGTCTCGCCCTTCAGCCAACCTCCCGTCTCGCCAGGTCGCCGCTCCGTTGTAACTCGAAACGGGAGGCCGTCTCCAGGCAGCGCATTGGCGGTGAGGGTAGCGCGCTCCGACGGGCTCATGGTCTCAAGTTTCGCGACAGAATCAGTCACCGTGCGCTGCATGAGATCGGGCAACCACGAAGACCAGCGCTTCAGGTTCTCGAGGAGGCGCGCCGGAGTGCGAACATCCTGGGCCGCGAAGAATCGGACGAGCAACCGCCAGTCGTGGCGGGAAAGAGACTTGTTCGCAACTGCTCTACCTATCGCATCCTCGGCCGGGGCTTCGAACTCCGCATCCAGCCACCGCTCGAGCTCGTCGCTCTCTCCTGACGCCGCGACTCTGGTGTAGAGATGCTCATGGTAGGCGATTCCTCGGGTCGAGGTCCGTCGCCACGTAGGCACACTCTCGTGAGGCACTAGTACGCGATAGACCCAAACGCGCTTCCCATCCGACGACCAACGCTTCAGGTAACTGCGGGGAACGTAGTGGTTGTCGCGATGCATCGTTCACACGGGTCCGGA
>JADKAQ010000042.1 GCA_016719105.1 Gemmatimonadota bacterium
CGCCGACGCGTGCCCGAGACGAAGGAGCCGCAGCGGCTCGTCGAGCACGTGCGCGCCCGCCTCGCCCGCATCATCGTCGAACCGCACCTCGATCCGGCCGGCACGCTGCACGCGGCGTTCCTCGATCCCGAACTCGAACGCAACCTCGCCGAGGCGCTCGCCGGCAACGACGGCGTGGCCAACCTGCCCGCCGGCTTCCTCGGCCGCTTCGTCGACCGCACCGCCGAAGCGCTGTCGGCGATGGCGCGCAGCGGCCGCGATCCGGTGCTCGTCACGCGCGCCAACCTGCGTCCCTTCCTCGCCGAAGCGATCGCGGGCGTGATCCCCAACGCTGCCGTCGTGTCCTACCAGGAGACGACGCCCGCCAAGAAGGTCGAGACGACCCAGCGGATCGCCGTCGCGTCGTGATGCACCCCTGATCCACCCCCCACGCCATGCTCCTCAAACGATTCGAACGCAAGACCCTCGCCGAAGCGCTCGACGCGGTCCGCAGCGACTGCGGCGCCGACGCGCTCGTCGTCGAGACGAAGCCGACGCGCGCCGGTTACCTGGTCGTCGCAGCTCGCCCCGAAGCCCCCGTCAAGCGCGACCAGGCCAGCGCCCTGCCCCAGCAGTCGAAGTGGACGCGCGGCTTCCAACCGTTCGCCGACCAGGCGACCGACTTCGGGCTCTCCGCGACGGTGCTGCGCGCCGTCGAAGCGCGCTGCTCGGCACCAGGTCGACCTCTCGCGCCCCGGCGACCCGGCGCTGCCGCCCTCGCGACCCGCATGCTCGCCGCGCTCGTCCGCACCGAACCCGGCATCGAAGACCGCGCTCGCGCGCTTCCGCACGATCGCCCTCGTCGGCCCGACCGGCGTCGGCAAGACGACGACGCTGGCCAAACTGGCCTCCCGCGCCCGTTCCCGCGGGGAGAAGGTCGCCATCATCACGCTCGACACCTACCGCGTCGCCGCCGTCGAACAACTGCGCGCCTTCGCCGACCTGCTCGACGCGCCGTTCCACGGTCGCGTTCACGCCGACCGACCTGCGGCGCCTGCTCGCAACAGCACAGCGACTGCGACCGCATCTTCGTCGACACGACCGGCCGCAGCCCGCGCGACCGCGAGGCGATGCCGCTGCTCGAAGGCAACCTGCGCGCCGGCGGCTGCGCCACCCTGCTGTGCCTCGCGGCCGGCACGCGCGCCGCGACTGCCGCGTCGTGCTCGACGCCTACGAACCGCTCGGCATCGACGCCGTCTGCCTGACCAAGTGGGACGAGACGGGCTCCCCGGCGAAGCGCCGCCGCGATCGATCGAACAGGGCCTGCCGCTCTGGCACCTCAGGGATCGGCCAGGAAGTCCCGGCCGACATCATCCCCGCCGTCGCCGCGCAACTGGCCGAAGCCGCCTTCGCGCCGCGGGAGGGGCCTCCGCGCACGACGCTGGTGCTGGGCCAGCAGGCGCGGTCCACGCTGCCGCGCCCCCGCGGCCCCCGCGAAGAGGCGCCGTGGCTGGCGATCGCGGGCGCGAAAGGCGGGGTCGGCAAGACGACGCTGGCGGTCAATCTCGCCGCCCTGTTCGCGCGCTCCGGCCACCGCACGCTGCTGGTCGACTTCGATCCGGGTTGCGGCAACGTCGGCGTGCACCTGCGGCTCGCCGGGCGCTGGGATCTCGAAGACGTGGCGACGGGCCGGTGCCGCGCTGGCGATGCAGTTCTCGATGGTCCCGGCGGACTGAAGGTCGTGCTGGGCCGTTCGGGTTCGACGACGCTGGCCGGCGGCGACCCCGGGTTGTTGCAGGCGGCGATCGACGCGATCGCGGAGCTGGCGAACGGCTTCGATCTGGTGGTCTGCGACACGGGCGCCGGCATCGGCCCGGCGACGCTGGCGCCGCGGAGCGCGCGGATGTCGTGCTCGCCGTGACGACCCCGGACGGCGGCGCTCACCGATGCCCACGCGCTGTGCAAGGTGCTGCACCTGCGCGGGCGCCCGCTGCAGGTGGTGGTCAACCGGGTGCGCAGCCGGGACGAGGCGATGCGGGCGGCGGGGAAGCTGGGGATGGTCGCGCGGAAGTTCTTGGGCGGCGCGGAGTTGAGGTTGGCGGGGTGGGTTGGGGAGGACGCCGGGGTGGGCGCGGGGTGGTGGAACAGAGGCCGTGGTGGGGTTGGGGGGTGGGGTGGGCGGGGGTGGCGGGGTGGCGGGAGGATCCTGCGGGGTTGGCGGCGGCGGTGATGGGGTTGTGAAGGTGGGGCGAAGCGGCACGCGGGGGTGAGGACAGGCGAGCGCATCGCGGCCACTGCACCTGAACCAGCTCTGGCCGGGCCCACGGCTATCCTGATCGATGCAGAAACCCAAGGTCCGTTGCTCCTGGCCGCCATCGCCCTGCTCCTGGTCGTCTGCGGCTCCGGCCGCAATGTCGACGGCGGTGCCGATCCGCGGCAACTGGTCGCCCAACTGTCGATGCCGGCCAGAGAACTGACAGCCTGCTCATCGCTCATTGCCCTGGGTGCAGGCGCGGTTCCGGCGCTGCGGGGGCACCCCTGGCCGAAGCACAAGTGGACTAACTGCCGGAACGCCCAGCGGCATTCGCGGTGCACGTATTGGGCCGTATCGGCGTCGATGCAGCCGACGCCCAGCCCGAGGTTCAGAGGTTGTTTCGCTCCACCCCTCCATCGACGTCCGTCGACAGGCCGCGTGACTCTCGCCCCGAATCGTCGCGCCGACGCGATGTGCAACGATGTAGAGACTGTGAGAAGTTCCTCCTCGACTTGGGCTCAACCGACATCGAACAAGGCACCTACCGCTGGTCCCTTGCGCTGCTCACACTGGGCCGCGACAGCGGAGAAGCCGCCGTGGCGCAGATGCTGCAGCTCGGCGCGGCAGACGAAATCGCCGCCCTGGCCGAGGCCATCGCCTGCGGCTGGTGCGACTCTGCAATGGCTCGCGCCGACTTCAGTTCCCGAATGGGACTGCTGCGAGTCCGCGGTTTCCGCACATGGGATCGCAACTCGCGTCACGAGACAGCGTGGGCAGCGATGGCGCGGGCTTGCTGGCAGCACGGCGACAGTTCACCCGAAGTCACACTCGGCCTCCTGCGACACCAAGATGCCGCATGGCGGATCGCCGGACTGGGAGCCATCGCGACATCCGAGAGTTGGCAGGACAAGGTGGAGGTCCTGGCCTTGCTCGACGATCCCGTTCCCGCGGTGCAGCAACAAGCCATCGCCACGGTGAGTCCTGGGACCTTCCCTCATCGCGCTTCCGCGCCTGCGGGCCATCGCGGCGAGGCATCCCACGCTCGCCGCAGACTGCGCAACGGCCGCCGACGACATCGTCCGGGCTGTCACGTCCCTGTAAACGAAGCCGCGGTCCTGGCCGTTGCGAAGTGCCGACGCCCATGCTCCGCGGGGATCCGATCCAACTCTGTCCCGTCCAGCGACGCAAGCTCACACTCGGTCTGGATCGACCTCGTCCGAGGCAGTCGCGATGCACCGGCGGACTGGATCGCCGCCATCGGCGCCTTGGCGACCTCGATCGCCGATGACGCGGACGGGGCCGACGCATTCGTCAGTTTGCTGGCGTCCACCGCACAGGATTCCGGGAACGCCGCGATCACAGCCATCACACGTTGTGGCCCCACCCCGCTGCGCACCCATCCTGACATCGAGGCCACGATCTTCGAGTGCGGAGGTCGTGCCGGGCCTGCCCTCCTCGTCGGCATGGAATGCGGGCCGGCGCGCTCGCCAGCGATGCCGACCTTGCCATTGCAGAAGCCGAAGGGGCCTGGCACATCGTCGCGCGTGCCCGGCTCGAACGCGTTCTCCGCCGCACCACCATCCCTCCCGAGTCGATTCGGCGAGCCCGCGCAGGGATGAGCGGCAGCTAAACGCTTCCGGGTCAGCGCGTCACATGGGCGGACCTGCGTTCCAGCGGAACCAGTTCGGTGTCGCTGGCCGCCGAGCCAGCCCTGGTTCGCTCCGCCGCCGCCCCGCGCGCCGCCGCCGGCGAGAGACGGGTTGGCGCGACACGGTTGCACCGGAGACGGCGCAGTTGCTGGCCGAAGCGACTGTCGAGGGGCGGCTGCCGGAGCTCAGCGAGCGGTGGATCCGGGAGCTGCAGGAGTGG
>JADKAQ010000043.1 GCA_016719105.1 Gemmatimonadota bacterium
TCTTCTCTCGCAGCAAGCCTTCGATCGCGGTGGCGGTGCGCCGCAGCGACAGGAGCGCCGCGTGGCGTGACAGGATGCCCGCTTCAAGCTGGTGCGTGAAGATCGTGCTCAGCTGTGACTCGATCTGCGTCTGAAAACGCAGCAGCAGGTCGGGCATGCGCTCGAGCGTCTTCATGCCCGACAGGAGATTCGAGAATCCCGTCTCCAGGTTCCGACTCAGGGCGCTGAAAGCAGCGATCTGTGCATCGATGAGGGCGTCGGTCTTGGGAGACTCGACGGTCATCTTACTGGGGAAGCGCACTTCGGTGGACATCGGGAGGCTGCCTCAGTCGAAGTTGGAATTGTTGTAGCGCGTGTGGCGCGCGATCGCGTCCTCACCGAGGATTCCGCTGGACACGTCCGCGACCCCTTTGTCGACCCATCCGCCCACGTCATACCACGCCGGACTCCGTTCCACTCCGAGTTGTTCCGCCGTCGCGGCCTGTATCGCGTTACTCTTTCGCTGGAGCTGTACCATTTGCGCCGTATTGGTGGCTGTCTGCTCAGTCGCCGCCGCCGTTCTGGCCGTGTTGACCTCGATGCGCCCCAACTGCGACACCATAGTTGTCGTATTTTGGGCCGTGCGTTCGGACGCCACCGCCGTTTTCCGCATGTTCACGGCGATGTCGCGCATAACTCCATCGCGCTTCTCATCCTCGATGCGCTTGGCACGGCTGCATTGCTGCATGGCACTGGTCATCGCGTCGCGCTCCTTGAGGAAGGCGGCATGCATTTCCCCGTGGGCCTCTCGGCGAGACTGCGCGATCTCTTGCACGATGGCGGCATGCCCCGCGAGCATTGATGCGAGGAACGCGCTTTGCTTCACGTTGTAGGCGCGCTGCACGGACGCTAACCCTTCGATGGCCTCTTCCTCACCGGCCGCCTGCGCACTCAATCGTCCCTGCTCCTGAAGCAGCGATTCCACGTCACTGCGATTGCGCTGGTGCAGGTTCTCGAGTTCGGTCTGCATCGCATTGGCATACTCGAGATCGCGGCTGCGCGCGTCATGGTACGTGGCAATCCGCTCGTTCTTGTTTTCTTCCATTAGCCTGTCAAACGTCGGGAGGAGAATCTCGTCCAGCAGGCGATGCACAGGAACCGGGTTGCTGGTTTGACGACCGCACGCGCGACACTCCCAGTCACCACGCGCCATGTTGTAGCTGCAGCGCGAGTTGGCGGACAATCCGATCGGCGCGTGCGCATTCGAGTTCGCCACGGCATAGTCTCGTGCGAGCGCATCGATCTGCGCCTTGCGGTTGCATTCCGGACAGAAGAAGTTGAACGCCGAGTAGTGGAAGTCCTGTCCGAGGTTGACGCAGAGCGGCGCCATGACGTGCTGGAGCGACAGCTCGCGCACCTCAGCGAGTCGTTCCAAGTGCCACTCGATACTCGACAGGGCATCGGTGAATTCATCAGCGCTCAGCGAACGGTCACTCCGTCGCAGTTCGATGACGGCGTCACGGAGGCGGGCGAGTAGCCGTGGGTCGTTCGGTGGCCCAGCCAGACGGGTCGCTCGATGCAGCGGTGGCAGCGCCTCCTCCCGCAACAGCGGCACTTCCAGTTCGACCGTCTCGACGTCCGTCACGCACTGTCGCACGCGCTCAAGTGACGACGCGATCCGCGCCTCCAACCCATGAAGCGCCTGCGCATCTCCACTTAGGGCCGCCTCGGCCTCGCGCTCCTCATCTGTCAGGACGACTGGGATCGGTAACGCGAGCAGTTCCTTGTATGCCGCGATGGACGACTGAAGGGCCTGCACATCTCGAAGACGGCTCAGGCGGAGCGTCGTCGTCCCCGCGGCTCCGCTTCCGTCCAGAAGGAGTCGACGTGGTCCGGCGGGACACAGCAGGACCGGGAGGCGAATCCTGACAACGGAGATGCGGAGACGCGTCGCTTCTCGCTCACTGTCGCTCGGCGGAGACTCCACGATCTCCACGATCTCCTCCGTCCGCTCGACGTCTTCTTCGACCTCTTGTTCGACCTTGCGCACGACCACCTGGGAGATCGAGATCAAGGACAACACGCCACCGAGGATCGCAATCGCGATCGCCAGCGACGGCGCGTTTCCGATCACGGCTGCGATCGAGAAGGCCACCGTGAGTGCGCCCAGCGCAGCGCCGAAAAAGTTCAACTGCCGCTCCTTTACCTCCTTCACTACGGTGCGCTTCACCCGCTCCGTCTTCGGTACCGTGCGGGAGCGAGCCTCCCGTCTCGGACCTGGGGGCACAAGTCGAGTGCTGAATCGAGCCGAAAGGGCGCTCGCGATTTCGTCGATTTCTGATGTCGTCAGTGCCACTCGAACCTCCGACCACGTGTCAGTATCAGCCGTGGCGAAGACTGCGCACTTATGCGTCAGACGAGCGTCAGCTGACACGGATTCTTCGCGGGGGCGAAATCAGATGGGGGACGACGCGGCGTTTTCGGGGGAACCCTTCCGGGCATCCCTTCTCTTCCACGGGCGTGCCACGCGAGACCACGATTCGCGCAGGCGGGGAGCTTCTGACGTCGAGTCGCCGCCCTTCCACTCGGTGGCGTGCGGAACAGCTCCCGCGAGCGCCATCGCAGTCGTCGGCCCACACCCACGAGTCCCATCGGCTTTATCGAGGCGAGCGCGCCATCGATTCGGCTGGACGGAGATCGAACGGGCTCGCGCCGCGCGGCCCGGCGCGCTTCGACCCAGCGTCGACTCCCCCCTACTCCCCCAGCACCGCCTCGATCACCTGCGGCCCGCGCGCTGCAAACGAACGCCGCAACGCCTCCGCCAGCGACTCCGCGCTCGTCACCTGCACCGCCGGCACCCCCAACGACCCCGCCAGCTGCACGAAGTCGACCGGCGGCTGCGACAGGTCGGTCAGGGCACGGCCGCGCGTCGCCCCCGTGAGCTGCAGGCGCTGCAGTTCGTACTCCAGGATCCGGTAGCGCCGGTTGGCCAGGATCACCGTCGTCACGTCCACCCCCTCGCGCGCCAGCGACCAGAGCGCCTGCGGCGTGTACAGCGCGCTCCCGTCCGCCTGCAGGTTGATGACCCGCCGTCCCGGCGCCGCGAGTGCGGCGCCTAACGCCATCGGGATCCCGAGGCCGAGCGAGCCGCCGGTGATGTCGAGCCAGTCGTGCGGCATCGCCCCGGCGCTCGCCACCAGCGCCGGAAAGCGATTGGTGATCGCCTCGTCGCAGACGATCGCATCCTCGGGGAGCACCGCCGCGAACGTCTGCGCAAAGGTGGCCGGGGTGAGCGGGCCGCTCGCCACCGGCGGCACGGCCCGCGGCACCCGCACCGCCTCCGTCGCCGCCGCCCCCGTCGCCTGCACCAGCGCATCCAGCGCCGCCGTCACGTCATCGGCTCCGCTGGCGAGGGTGTGGACCGTGCATTCGGCCGGGACAAGCGACCCCGGGAGCCCCGGATACGCAAAGAAGGCCACCGGCGGCGGCGCATCCACCAGGACGAGGTGCCGCACCCCCGCCAGGAGCTGCAGCACCATCTCGGGGAAGTACGGCAGTCGCTCCACGGCGACCGTCCCCGCTCCACGCCGGATGTTGGCGGTGAACGGGGTGCTGCAGAGCTTGGCCCCGCACGCCGCCGCGATGCGCCCGCCCCGTTCGGGGTTCCGCCCTGCATCGCGCGCCGCCCAGCAGGATCACCGTCGGCTCCCCCGAGGCGAGCACCCGGGCAATCGCCTCCACGCGCTCGCTCGCGGGGGGCGCCCCCGTGCGCGGCGCCGAGCGCGATGCAACGCTCGCGCGCAGCGCCGCCTCGCCCGCCGCCGCCTCGACCTCCCCCCACGCCGCGTCCGCCGGGACAACGAGCGTCGCAATCGCCCCCGGCGGCCCCATCGCCGCTCGCACGGCATCCTCCCCGCCGCCGCCATCGTTGCGGCTGACGGCACGGCGTGCACCCACGCCGAGACGGTTCCCGCGAGCGCCGCGATGTCGCTGTGCAGCGGCGGGTCGTTCGCCAGGTGATAGGTAGCGTGGTCGCCGACGATGTTCACCAGCGGCGTCGCCGCGCGCCGGGCGTTGTGCAGGTTCGACAGCGCGTTGGCCAGCCCCGGCCCCAGGTGCAGGAGCGTACTCGCCGGCCGCCCCGTCACGCGCCCCCAGCCATCGGCGGCGCCGCTCGCGACCGCTTCGTGCAGCGTCAGTACCGCGCGAATCGAGGGGGCAGCGTCCAGCGCCGCGACCAGGTGCATTTCGGACGTGCCCGGATTGGCCAGGCAGAGCTCGACCCCGGACTGGGCCAGCGACCGCAACAGGAGATCGGCACCACGAATCATGTCGTCAGAACGAAGAGGATGCGAACGAAGTGAGCACTCCAGCGAAAGCTGGGGTCCACCCGAGCAAACGAAGTGAGCCCCCGGCGAACACCGGAGTCCACCCACAACAAACGAAGTGAGCCCCCCGCAACCGCCGGAACACGCCCCCGCCGCAGCACGTCCAACCTCGAGAGGCGCGCCGAAACGTTATGCTCGGCGCCCCACTCTCGATAGCCACTCGAGACCGGCTCCGAGGGGATGAATGTCGCGCGTGGCGTCCTGCTATTTTCCCCGCGATGCTCTCCTTCATTCTGGCTCTCACGCTCGGCGCCGCGACGCTCCCCGCCGATGCACTCACGTCCGACGCCGATTCAATCGCCGTCGCCCGCACGGAACGCGCTTCCCGCGGAACGCGGAACGCGCTTCCCGCACGGAACGCGCTTCGCCCCCCACCGTACCGCCGGACTCCCTGCGGGTCCCCATCCTGGTCTATCACAACATTCAGTCGTCGGCCGACGCCCGCGGCGTGCGCGGCGCCGACCTCACCATGCGCCCCGAGGTCTTCGCGGCGCAGATGCAGTACCTCAAGGAGCACGGGATCCCGGTCGTCTCGTTCACCGCGCTCGTCGAAGCGCTGGAAGGCAAGCGCACGCTCCGCCCAAGGCCGTCGTCATCACCTTCGACGACGGGCGCCTCAACCAGTACACCAACGCCATCCCCGTCCTCAAGAAGCTCGGCTTCACCGCGACCTTCTTCCCTTCACGCACGCCATGGACCGCAACCCGCGCTACTTCACGTGGGCACAGTTCAAGGAGTTGCAGCAGGCGGGCCACACCATCGGTTCGCACACCTCGCTGCACGTGCGCGTGGACAAGATGAAGGACGCCAAGCAGATGCACACCGAGGTCACGGGGAGCCGCGAGCAGCTGCAGGCGAAGCTGGGCGCCACGGCCACCGAGTACTTCTCATATCCGTTCGGTGCCCTTGCAGCTGCCGGCGATTCGGCCGTGCGCGCCGCCGGCTACCGCGCCGCCCGCGCCTACACCGGCGGGCCCTGGAACAGCATCCGCGATCGCTGGCGCCTCAAGGCCGTCCCGATGACCGAGAACATGAAGCGCTTCGCGCAGGTTGTGGATCCGTCGGCGGCCGCCGCGCTCCCGGCCACGGCCAAGCCGTCGCCCAGGCCCGGGGCGGCCACGGGCGCCCCCGCGAAGCCGCGGCCGGGACGTTAGGCACGCAAAACCCCCCACCGGAACGGCCGGCGGGGGGTCGGATGCGGCAAACTCGCACGCATCGTTCTCACTGCATCATCTGCATCACCTGCATCACCTGCATCACCACGAGCGTCGCCCCCGCCCAAGCATTGCGCCTGGCGGGGCGTCCGTGGCGTTACGAGCAGCTCGGGCGCCCGCGCGGGAGCGCCATCGTGCAGTTCTTCACTTCGCCGTTGATCGTGATCACGACCTTGGCCGTGGCGCTGCCGTCGTAGGTGATGACCTCGCGGCGGCTGGCGGTGATCGGCGTCGCCCCGGCGAACGTCACGGTCGCGGTCATCGTGCGGATCACCGTGCCGGCCGTCGGATACGTCGGCTTGCCATCGACGATCGGGATCTCGACCCCACGGGTCGTGTCGGCGGCCACACGCCTGGCGGTGAAGTTCCCCTTGCTCGACGTCCCGGTGGTCGACTCCTCACCGGTCGACGTCCCGGCCACCGTGCGCTTCGTGCTCCCGGCGGCCAGCCCCGCCACCGTCCGGTCGCTCGTGTGTCCCAGCGTCGTGTTCGCCGTCAGGATCGTCGTGCTGTCGCCAATCAGGCGCCCGATGTGCGGGGGACCCTTCCGGCCGCCCCACGACGGTCCCTTGGACGAGTCGCGCACGTAGCTCACCGTACCCGCCACGTTCGTCTTGACCTGCACCGAGTTGGTGGTCGCGGTGTCGAAGGCCGACTGCACGACGCCAGCCGTCGTCTTGTACTGCATCTGCTGGTTCACCGTCACGCCATTCCTCGTGACCGGGGTGCAGACAAACCATCCGGTGCCGGCACTGAAGGTGCCATCGCACGTACGACCGCCACCGTAGCGCCCGCCGAACGGTCCGTGATGGCCAAAGCCGCGCCCGGCCGACATCGACCCGGCAAACGCGTCACCCAGTCCGCCCCCCATCAACCCCTCGCGCCCGAACGAGCGCCCACCGGGGCCGGGAAGCCACAGGCTCGACACGCCGTCGGAGTCACCGCCGAAGCTCGACGTGTTGTTGGAGAACTCGGCTGGCACGGTGGTGAAGGCCGCGGTCAACGCCTGGCTCACCGTGGGCGTCGAATCGCCGGTGCCGAGGGAATCGGCGCAGGCCCCCGCGCCGATCAGAAGGGTCAACAAGGCTGCGGAACGAACAGGGCGAAACATGGTGGAGTCTCCGAAACGGGTATCGTACCGACGGTGGGGGATACGCCGGTCCCTGCCCATATGACACATGACGGAGACGCTCCCCCCACAACGAATCGCGGGGCGCAGCGATGGTCCGCTGCACCCCGCATGCTCCAGCCCCGTCTCGGGCCGCGAGGCTAGATCGCCGTCACGCTGAAGACGTCGCCGCGGGGAGCGTCCCGCTCGTCGCGCGCACGGTGTAGAGCCCCGGACTCGCCCCAGGGTGATCGTCACGCGGGCCAGCCCGGCGCTGTCGCTCGTGCTCGTCGCGTCGCTCAGCGTTCCGCCGCTGCTGCCGGCGGCCCATGACACCGTCACCCCCGACACGGCGTTTCCGTGGACATCCGTGACCTTCACCACCACCTGCACCCCCGCCCCCGCCAACCCAGCGGCCCCATCACCGGCGAACTTGGCCAGGAGCGACGCCGGCCCTGCCACCACCTGTTGCCAGAAGATCGTCCCCTGGAGCGACCCGACGATCGCCGTGATCTCCGCCTTTCCCGCCACGGTGCCGGCGGTGAAGCCGAGCGAGGCCCGCCCGGTCGCGTCGGTGATGCTCGTCGACGACGGCAACGTCCCGCTCGCGCCCGTGGCCAGCGACCATGTGACCGTTTGACCCGCGAGTGGCTTGCCGTTCTGCGCCAGCACTTCCACCACCATCGGGTTGGCCATCACCGTCCCGGCCACCACCGACTGCGAGTCGCCGCCGACGCGCGAGATCTTCCCGGGGATGGTCGGGCTGGACGGGTCGTCGCCGCAGGCCGACAGCGCCGCCAGGGCGAGGACGGCCAGCGGGAGAAAGCGCGAGCGCCGACCGACAGCCGGGCGCGGCGAACGAGAGCGCGTGCGAAACTGCATCATGGCGTACGGAATGAGGCGAATGGCAAGGCGGCTCCCCGAACACGCGGGCCCGATGTGCCGGACCGCGGAGCGATTTCGGGGCGCCGCTGAAAACTACATCACGGTCCCGGGTTTCTTCTTCCCGATGACCCCCTCGACCTTGCTGGCCTGCAGGAGCTTGTTGAAGGCCGCGATGTCGACGTTCTCGATCGTCTCCACCTCGGTCCGCAGCGTCCGCCACAGCCGCTCCAGCTCGGCCAGCCGTTCTTTGACCCCCTGCGTCAACACGGGGTTCCTTCCACCTGCCCCAGCAGGAAGCCGTACTGCCCGTTGATCCCGTTGGCGTAGTTGATGATGTCCTGCCCGTTCTGCGCCTTGGTCGTGAGCTTGGGGTCGGCCGTCTCCAGCTTCTTCACGATCGTCCCACCCATCGCGCCGATGGCCTTGGCCGAGTCGGCGTCCTTGGTGCGCGTCACGAAGCCCTGCACCTGCGTCTTGAGGTCGCGCACCCGCAGCACCGCATCGTGGATCTCGCCAATGCGCGTCACCAGCAGGTTGGCCACCGCATCACGCTCCGCCAGCTGCGGCATCGGGGTCTCGCGCCGCGGATCCTGCTTCACCTCGAACGACTGCGTGCGCGTCGTGGTCCCCACCGTCAGCCGCACGCTGTACGTCCCCGGCAGGACGCGCGCTCCGGCACCCGGGGCGCCAAAGAGGAGCACCCCCGGCAACGTCGTCGGCGCCGGGCGGCGCAGGTCCCAAGCGAAGGTGTTGACGCCAGCCTTGGGCGCGAGGCGCGACGGTCCCGTCCCTTCCTTGTTGGAGTAGGAACGCACCACCGCCCCCTTGCTGTCGAGGAACTCCAGGCGCACGGTCGTCGCGCTATCCGGGGCCGACGCGAGGCGATAGTTGATCACCGCGCCGCTGCGCGGGTTGCGCCCCACCATGTTGGCACCCGCGCCACCACCAAAGCCGCCAC
Source organism: Gemmatimonadota bacterium (assembly GCA_016719105.1). Lineage (NCBI taxonomy): Bacteria > Pseudomonadati > Gemmatimonadota > Gemmatimonadota bacterium. The sequence goes on from JADKAQ010000043.1 coordinate 8,533, forward strand.
CGCCGCCCACCAGGAGCGCGGTGCGCGGCTGGTAAGATGCGCCGCCGCCGAGGCCAGCGAATCGGCGTGCTGGCGAACCACCGACAGGTCATCGAGGATCCAGAACGCGCGCCCTTCGGTGGAGGGCGATCAGGTCGCCGTGGCGCACCTCGAGGTCGGTCACCGGGACAACCGGAAGATTGCCGGCGAAGAGCTGCCACCGGGCCCCGCCGTCATACGAGATGTAGACCGTGGTCTCGGTCCCGGCGTACATCAGCCCCTTCCGCTCGGGATCCTGCGCACCACGCGCACCGGCTCGCCGGCGCGCAGCCGTTCACCAGCGTCGTCCACGTCTTGCCGAAGTCGGTGGAGCGGTAGATGTACGGCGCCGGGTCGCCCACGCGGTCCTTGCGATAGGCCACGTAGACCGTGCCCGGGTCGTGCGGCGACACCTCGACCTCGTTCACCAACCCATCGCCTGCCGTTGGCGGCGTCACGTTGGTCCACGTCGCCCCGCCGTCCTTCGTCAGCTGCACGTTGCCGTCGTCGGTGCCCACGTACATCGTCTTCGCATCGTGCGGCGACTCCTCGATCACGAAGATCGTCCCGTACACTTCGCCGCCCGCCCCTTCATTGGTGATCGGGCCGCCGCCCCACCCCTGACGGCTCTTGTCGTTCTTCGTCAGGTCCCCCGAGGCCGGCGCCCACGACTGGCCGCGGTCGCGCGAACGCAGCAGCACGTTGCCGCCGTGGTAGATCACGTTCTCGTCGTGCATCGACACCACGATGGGTGCCGTCCAGTTGAAGCGGTATTTCGTCTTGTCGGTCGGCTCCGTCAGGTTCATCTCCGGGTACGCCATGATGTGCGCGTCAACCCGTTCTCCTGGTCCAGCTCGTCGATGGCCCTGGTAGCAGCCCCCGTACACATAACGAGGCGCTTCCCGCTCACGCCGATGTTAGCGCTCTCGCACCCCAGGCCCGTTGTTCCACTCGCGCTCGGTGATCATGAAACCGTCGGAGCGCGACTGGATGATCACCGACGGGTTATCCTGCTGTCCCGAGTAGAGGCTTGTACGGAAAATCGTCGTCGACCGTCACGTGGGTAGAACTGCGCCGTCGGCTGGTTGTCCTGCGTGCTCCAGCTCTTCCCGCCATCCAGCGAGATCGAGCCGCCGCCATCGTTGGCGTTCGCCAGGTAGTTGCTGTTGGTCGGGTTGATCCAGAAGCCGTGGTTGTCGCCGTGCATCGCGTTCACCACCGCAAACGTCCGCCCGCCGTCGATCGACTTCAGGCACGGGGGCGTTTCATCACCCACCGTCGGCGTTCTGCGGGTCGTGATGACATCATGTAGTACCACGAGCGTGTCTGGATCAGGCGATCCTCGCTCAGCGGGCGCCAGCTCTTCCCACGTCGTCGCTGCGGTACAGCCCTCCTTCTCCTCGACGATCGCATACTAACGTTCCGGATTTGCCGGCGAGACCGCCACGTCCGGGTTCCGATCCAGCAGGGAGCCCTTCGTGAGGCGCTTCCAGCTGTCGCCGCCATCGGTCGACTTCCAGATCCCGCCCCGGGACCGCCGGAGCGCACCATCCCGGCGTGCCGCTGGTGGTCCCATCGCCGCGTACAGGATGCGCGGGTTGGTCAGGTCCATCCCGACAGCCCCGCCGCGCCACTTCGGTCGCGTTCTCCCCCTTGAGCACCTGCAGCGGCACGTCTTGCCGCCGTCGGTCGAGCGGTAGATCCCGCGCTCCGCCGTTCCCGCGCCATCGGTCGCCCTGCGCCACGCGACGTAGACGACGTCAGGGTTGTTGGGATGCACCCGCACGGCCGAGATCTGGCGCGTGGCGGCAGGCCCCACGTTGACCCACGTCTTCCTGGTAGGTACTCTTGTAGACGCCGTCGCCGTAGGTCGACGACTGCCCGCGGATCGCATGCTCGCCGCTCCCACGTAGATCACGTTGTAGGGTCGGACGGGGCGATCGCGATGGCGCCGATGGTGCTCTCGTCTTGAAGAAGCCGTCGGAGATGTTGCGCCACGACAGCCCGGCGTTGTCCCGGTGCGCCAGAGCCCGCCTCGGTGCTAGCCGACGAAGTACGTCAGCGGCTGCGGCAGGATCCCGACGATGGCGTTCGCGCGTCCTCCGCGCGACGGCCCGATGTTACGCCACGAGATCGCCTGAAAGACGCTCGTGTCGAAGGCGGTGACGGCCGGCGCAGCGGGCGCCGTTCAGCTCGCCCCTGCTGCGGCGACGGCGGTCGGGAGGGCTCGCGCTCACAGCGAGCACGGACAGCGCGAGGCGGGTGCCATGCAGACGTGCGGCGGTGGACATCTGGAGCGGGTGTGGCAGGGTGGACCAGTTGGGACGCACTGCGCCGGTGGCGCACGCGCTTGATGAACGCCGGGCGCGACGTGCCGCTGCGTGGTCTGAATGCACGTCGGCAACATGATAACGCAGCAGTCGAGGGCCGGTGTTGCCCGGCGATCGCTCCCCCTCGATTCACCGAGTGCTCGCACCCGGCAGGTCCCCATGCCCACGCTCCACTACGCCGTTCGCATGGTAGCCCACCACCCGGGTTTGGGACCGGATGCTCGCAGAGCTCGGAGGCGTGGACCAGCGCCTTTTCCGCGGGGCTCCACGTATGAAGGCTCGTGAGCAGGGGCGCGCATTCGCTTTCTCGCGCCCGACGGGAGTGGTGTCATCGCGGAATCGCCGAGAGTCGCCCCCGGAGTGGCTCTCCATCCGGCTCCTCGGTGCTCGACAAGGGGTCGAGGACGTCGACAGCGAGGCCGTGCAGGCGTGGGCCCCCGCCTGAGAACTACGCCTTCCCGCTGGGACGGCAGCGGGACCGAGCTCTGATCGACGTCGACACCACGCCAGTCGGTCGCAGGATGGACGAGGCGTGGCCCAAAGGGCTCGCGACGCTCGAGGCGATCTGCGAGGGCGCGGCGGTAGCGCGGAGCCGCGCAGCGCCGCCATGGCACGCCAGGGGGCAAAGCCGTATTCGCGAGTCGGAGCCGGGACGTTGCGGTGACCAGAGGGTTCGGCATGATGATGAGGCAACGGCCGCAAGCGGTCGCTGCCCTCCTCCCCCACCCCACCATTGCCTCGAGTGCTCGTCGGGCCTGCGACCCACGCGATTGACTGTCGGCACCC
>JADKAQ010000044.1 GCA_016719105.1 Gemmatimonadota bacterium
CGCCGTCGGTCGAGCGGTAGATCTCGCGCTCCGCCGTCCCCTTCCATCGGTCGCCCTGCGCCGCTAATGCAGACGACGTCACGGTTGTTGGGACGCACCCGCATTGCCGAGATCTGGCGAAGCGTGGCGGCGAGCCCCACGTTGACCCACGTCTTCCCTTGGTCGGTAATTTTGCAGACGCCGCCGTCGCCGTAGGTCGACGATCGCCCGCGGATCGCATGCTCGCCGCTCCCCCACGTAGATCACGTTGGGGTTTGACGGGCGATCGCGATGGCGCTGATGGTGCTCGGGTCTTGGAAGTAGCTGTTTGAGATGTTGCGCCACGACAGCCTGGCGTTGTCGGTGCGCCAGAGCCCGCCCCCGGTGTAGCTGACGAAGTACGTCAGCGGGCTGCGACGGGATCCCGACGATGGCGTTCGCGCGTCCTCCGCGCGACGGTTTGATGCGTTACGCCACGAGATCGCCTGAAAGACGCTCGTGTCGAAGGCGGTGACGGCCGGCGCAGCGGGCGCCAGTTCCGGCTCGTTCCTTCTGCGCGGCGACGAGGGTCGGGAGGCTCGCACTCGCCAGCGAGCACGGAGACAGCGCGAGGCGGGTGCCATGCAGACGTGCGGTGGACATCTGGAGCGGGTGTGGCAGGGTGGACGGACAGGGACACACGGCGTCGGTGGCGCACGCGCGCGTAACGAACACTGGGCGCGACGTGCCTGCGTGGCGTGAAGGCACGTCGGCAACATGATAACGCAGCAGTCGAGGGGCCGGTGTTGGCCGGCGTTCGCTCCCCCCTCGATTCACCGAGCGCCCGCGCCATCGAGAGGCGCGGCGCTAGCGCGAACGGTGGAACGGCCTGCGAAAAGGTACGCCAACAAATACCCCACACCCATCGGGACACCGCTGACAGCCTGGGCGTCGGATCCCTTCCTTCCATGGTGGCGCGCGCGTTGCGCCCACTGGGTGCGCCGTACGCGCCTGCTCGAATGGTCTCACCCAGGGTGTCCGTCATGACCCCCGCTGCTTCCACTCCTCGACTTCCAAGTACGTCTACGTCTTCGGCACCTCGCGCACCGAGGGAGCCGCCTCCATGAAGAACCTGCTCGGCGGCAAGGGGGCCAACCTCGCCGAGATGTGCCGGCTCGGCATTCCCGTCCCCTCCGGCTTCACCATCAGCACCGAGGCCTGCACCATCTACACGGAGCAGGGCGCTGCCGCCCTGGCCCCTCATCGAGGCCGAGGTCAAGGCGGGGCGTCGCCTTCTGTCGAGCAGGAGATGGGGCGCACCTTCAACTCGGCTGGACCCGCTGCTCCTGTCGGTGCGCTCCGAAGCGCGCCCGGGCGTTTGATGCCGGGGATGATGGACACCGTCCTCAACCTCGGCCTCAACGAGGAGACGGTGAAGGGGGCCATACCCTGCCCCGGCAACCCGCGCTTGCTCTGGGACTCGTACCGCCGCTTCGTGCAGATGTACGGCGACGTGGGTGATGGGTGCCTGGCCGGTGTCTGGCGAAGAGCACGACCCCTTCGAGCCTGTCCCCATCGAGCGATGAAGGAGAAGAAGGGGTCGAACTCGCCACCGACCTCGACGCCGACGACCTCCAAGGAGCTTCGGTGGCGCGCTTCAAGGTCTAGCTCATCCGCGCCCGCATCGCGCGACTCCTTCCCACCGACCCGTGGGAGCAGCTCTGGGGCCCGGCCGCCGCGGTGTTCGAGAGCTGGAACAACGAGCGGGCGCGCATCTACCGTGAGCTGAACGACATCCCGGTGTCGCGGGGCACGGCGGCGTCAACGTGCAGGCGATGGTCTTCGGAAACCCGGGGAGCAGCCGGCGCGACCGGCGTCGCCTTCACGCGCGACGCCGGGACCGGCGAGGACCCGTTCAACGGCGAGTGGCTGGTGAACGCGCAGGGTGAGGGACGTTGTGGCCGGCATCCGCACGCCGCAGCAGATCTCGCGCATCGGTTCGCGCCGCTGGGCCGAGTTGGCGCGCGGAGCGAGGCAGAGCGCCTGGCGAAGTAGTCCGTCGCTCGAGGAGCTGATGCCGGCGCTGTACGGAGGCACTTGGCTTCCGCGAGCACACGCTGGAGAACCACCGCGACATGCAGGACCTGAGTTCACCATCCAGGAGGAATTTTTGGATGCTGCAGACGCGCACGGCAAGCGCAATGGCGCTCGCCATGGTGCGCATTGCCAGCGGAGATGCTGCAGCAGGGGATGATCGACGAGAAGACCGCGCTGGGGCGCGCGACGCCCGAGCGCCTCAACGAGCCCTGCATCCCATCTTTGACAACAAGTCACGCCGTGACGCGCGCATCATCGCCTCCGCGGGCTCCCGGCGTCCCGGGGGCGGCGAGCGGGCAGATCGTCTTCTTTGCCGACGAGGCCGAGGAGGGGGCCAAGGCGGGAAAGTCGGTGATCCTCGTCAGGCGGGAGACGAGCCCCGAGGACCTGCGCGGCATGAACGTCGCCAAGGATCCTCACGGCGCGCGGCGGCATGACGTCGCACGCCGCCGTGGTGGCGCGCGGCATGGGGGAAGTGCTGCGTGTCGGGGCCGGCGCCGTGCACGGACCATGGAGGCGCGCACCATGACCATCGACGGCGCCGAGTTCGCCGAAGGGGAGTGGATCTCGCTCGATGGCTCTACCGGCGAGGTCTTTGCCGGCCAGATCGCCACCAGGGACGCCGAGCTGTCGGGGGACTTCGGCGCACTCATGCAGCTGACGGACAAGTACAAGCGCCTGGAGGTGCGCACCAACGCCGACACCCCCGACGAAGCGAAGATGGCGCGCCACCTTCGGCGCCACCGGCATCGGGCTCTGCCGCACCGAGCACATGTTCTTCGAGGGCGGACCGCATCGTCGCCGTGCGCGAGATGATCCTCGCCGATGACGAGGCCGGCAGGCGCAAGGCGCTGGCCAAGCTCCTCCCCATGCAGCGCAGCGACTTCGAAGGGGTTGTTCCAGGAGATGAGGGGCTTCCCCGTCACCATCCGCCTGCTCGACCCGCCGCTGCACGAGTTCGTGCCGCACGACGACGCCGGGCAGAAGGTGATGGCCGCCGATATGAAGGTCTCGTTAGGGAAGATCAAGATGCGCGTCGAGGAGCTGCGAGTTCAACCCGATGCTCGGGCACCGCGGCTGCCGGCTCGGCATCACGTATCCCGAGATCACCGAGATGCAGGCGCGCGCCATCTTCGAGGCGGCGCTCGACGCCAAGGGAAAGGGGTTCGCCCCCCGGGTCGAGATCATGGTCCCGTTGGTGGGAACCGTGCGCGAGTTCAACGCACAGGCCACCGTCATTCGCGCCGTCGCCGCGCAGGTCTTCGCCGAGCGCGGCGAGTCGCTGCACTCATGGTCGGCACGATGATCGAGACGCCGCGCGCGCGCTCGTCGCCGACAGCATCGGCAAGCAGGCCGGAGTTCTTCTCGTTCGGGACCAACGACCTCACCCAGATGACGCTCGGCTTCTCGCGTGACGACGCAGGCCACTTCCTCCCCAAGTACCTGGAGCGCGGGATGTACGAGCACGACCCGTTCCGCTCGATTGACCAGAAGGGGGTAGGGCTGCTGGTGGAGTCGGCGGTTCAGAAGGGAAAGTCCGTGCGCCCGACGCTCGAGGTGGGTGTCTGCGGCGAGCACGGCGGTGACCCCGAATCGGTCGCGTTCTTCCACCGGGCGGGGCTGGACTACGTGAGTTGCTCGCCGTTCAGGGTGCCGATCGCGCGGTTGGCGGCGGCGCAGGCGGCGATCGCCGGGTAGCCGCCTCCGATTGAGGTCAGCGCCTGAGTGGGGGCAGCGTCATCGAGCCAGCTTCTCGATGATGCTGCCCCCGCTTGGCCTCCCCCCATCGCTCACACCTCGGCCCCGACCGCCGTCGCCGGATCGACCCGCAGCGCGCCGCGTCGGAACCCACATCGCCGCCGCCGATGCCACGGCGACCAGCGACACGGCGATCGCCATCCCCACACGTCGTCGGACGCGCTGGCCCCGTGCGCATCGCGAGCAGGAGCCCGCGCCCGCTCCACGCCACCGCCCCCGACCAGGCAGCCGGCGATCGTGATCAGCATCCCCTCCGACATCACGAGGCGCACGATCGCCGATCGGCTCGCGCCAAAGGGCCATTCGCACCCCGATCTCGCGCGTGCGCTGCGCCACGCCGAACGACAGCACGCCGTACAACCCGAGTGTCGCCAGGAGCAACGCACAACAGGCAAAGGCCACCAGGAGGATGCGCGCAAATCGCTGCGGCGCGCGTCCCTCGGCCACGTCCTGGGCCAGCGACGTCGCCTCCGCGGACCCGCACCGTGGGCGACACCTCCTCGATGAGTCGCACCAGCTCGGCGCGCAGCGTGGCCACGTCACCCCGCGCACGCACCACGAGCACGGCGCCGTCGCCCGCGCCATGCCGCGGGAGGACCACCGTCATGCTGTCGCCGGGAATCCATCCCTCCGCCGATCGCTGGTCCTCGATGATCCCAACGACGGTGAACAGTGGATCGGTCCGCGTCAGGCGGAGCCGACGGCCGACAGCGTCTCCGGCGGGCCAGAGGCGGCGGGCGCTCGTGGCGGTGAGCATCACCCTCGCGCAGCGCGGTGTCGCGCGCTGCGACACGCCCGGCGGAGGCGCGTCCCCACGGTCTGGCAGGTAGGCCGAGTCGACCGACAGCGTGAGCACGAAGCGTTCCTGTGACGCCACCGGTGCGCGTCGCCCTCACGGAGGATCTCGCAGAGGCAGCCGCCGAACCCCGGGGCGCCGTCGGCCAGGGCCGCGGCCACGACACCGGGATGCGCACGCACGCGCTCTAGCACCGGCGCCACGCGTGCGTCGATGGCAGCGCTGTCGACGATACCCGGTACGCGTTGCAGCTGGATAGTGAGCAGCGGCGCAACGTCGTAGCCCAATCGCATGCGCGACAGCGTCCATGCCGACTGCACGAGGATAACGCCACCCACCACCAGCGCCACCGATCCGGCGACCTGCAGGAAGGCCAGCGAACGACGCACCTGCTGGCCGGCGCGCCCGGCCGAGATTGGCGACGTTCAGGCACCCGATCACCAGCACCAGGACGACGGCAGCGAGCATCACCTGCAACACGCGCCGTGTCTCCGATCCGGCGCGATCGAGCAGCGGGTCGATCATGGGGACGAGCGAGCGCATCGGGTCGCGTTCACCCAGGCGCGCCTTGGCGGCGGCGACATCGCGCGTGACCTGCGCCAGCGTCGCCCCGGGGCGCAGGACGCCGAGGGCCGCGAGGTAGTTGTCACTGCGCGCCGGAGGTGCGGGAGCCAGAGCTCGGCACGCGGGATAAGCGCGAAGACCGAGGGATCGAAGAGGCGCGGCATCACGCCGATGATGGCGTAGCTGCGCCCGTCAAGCGTGACCGTCTCGCCAATGGCCGACGCGCGCCCGCCGAAGTCGCGCTGCCAGGTGTGCCAGGCAAGCATCGCGACGGGGGCCCCGCCCGTGCCTTCCTCGTCAGGCGCAAAGCTCCGTCCGAGCGCCGGCGCGACGTGCAGGAACTGCAGCAGCCCTCGCGACACCAACCCCACGTCGATCGTCGCCGGAGCGCGCCTCCGCGCACTGTGCGCTTGCGCGCCGCGGCGATCGTCTCGATGCGTTCGAGCGACGGCGTTGCCTCGCGCGCCGCCTCGAGCACGGTGGGGTTCATCGAGACGCGAATCGAGCCATCGCGCGAGGCAAGGCTCACGACGACGAGCCGCTCCACGCCCGGATATGGGAGCGGAGCGATGAGCATCCGCCGCATCACGCTCGCGAGGGCCACCGTGGCCCCGATGCCGACGCCGAGGGTGGCGACGGTGGTGAGCGTGAAGAGCGGGCGCGCAGCGTGCGACGCACGGCGTACGCGACGTCCGCCCGCAGCGCCCCGCAGCGTCGCGCCATTGCGACCGGCGCTGCGCGCGATGCTCCGTCTGGCGCAGCGCGCGGCGGGCCGCGTCGACGTCACCGAACCGCGCGCGGGCCTCGCGCGCCGCTTTCGTCGGCGCTGCGCCCATACGATCGCAGTTCCTGTTCGCGCATTTCGAGGTGGAAGCGCAGCTCGTCGTCCACGTCGCGCGCGATCTGCGCCTGCGTGCGCGTGGGCCAGCGCAGGAGACGGCGCCAGCTGCGGTCCGAGTCGCGTCCGCCTGGTCGCATGGGTGTCACGCCCCTTCGGTCGCGTCGAGGATGCGCAGCACCGCCTCGGCGTAGGCGCGGAAGGTGCGCACCTCGGCCGCCAGCTGGCGTCGTCCGGCGGGGGTGAGGCGGTAGAACTTCGCGCGCCGGTTGGACTCGGAGACCCCCCACTCCGCCTCCACCGCCCCGGCCGACTCGAGGCGATAGAGCGCCTTGTAGAGCGCCGCATCCTCGATGGTGAACGTGTCGCGCGAGCGCGACTCGATGCGTCGCGAGATCTCGTATCCGTGGAGGGGACCGAGGACGAGCGACTTGAGGATGAGCACGTCGAGCGTGCCGTGGAGGAGTTCGTTCGGCGATCGTGGCATTGTTTGACCTCACCAGGTGAGGCCAAGTCTATGCCACACCTGGTGAGGCGTCAAGGGACGGGCGTCCGGTGCGCGTGCCGTCGTTGTGCGGTGCGAGCGCGTGCGGCGAGCGTCACAACCGGTCGGCGCCCAGGGCAGTTAGGGCGGCGGCGGCGATCCGCCGCGGTCGCCACGCGGCACGGGGCACGCATCCAGCCACGCCTGCTCGGCCGCGTCGAAGACCCGCGAACGCGTGAGAAAGCGCATGCCTAACGGCGCCTCGAGCGAAAAGCCCGCCCCGCGCCCCGGCACCACGTCGATCAGCAGCTGGGTGTGGCGCCACGCTTCGAACTGCAGACCGCCGATATAGACCGGCGTCCCGACCACGTCACCCAGATGCACGTCGCGCTCCCCGATACGGAACTCGCCACGCGGATAGCACATCGGCGCGCTCCCATCGCAGCATCCGCCGGATTGGTGGAACATGAGCGGGCCGTGCTGCGCTTCCAACGCGCGCAGCACGGCCGTCGCTTCCGGGGTGATGCCTACCCGTTCGACGTTCATCACCCGGCTCGACCTCAGAAGAAGCCCAGCTTCTTGGGGCTGTAGCTCACCAGCAGGTTCTTGGTCTGCTGATAGTGGTTGAGCATCATCTTGTGGTTCTCACGCCCGATCCCGCTCTGCTTGTAGCCGCCAAACGCCGCGTGCGCGGGATACGCGTGATAGCAGTTGGTCCACACACGCCCGACCTTGATGCCGCGACCCATGCGATATGCCGTGTTGATGTCGCGGCTCCACACGCCAGCGCCCAGCCCGTACAACGTGTCATTGGCGATGGCGAGCGCATCATCGAAGTCCTTGAACTTCGTCACCGAGACCACGGGGCCGAAGATCTCTTCCTGGAAGATCCGCATCTTGTTGTGCCCCTCGAACACCGTCGGCTGCACGTAGTAGCCGCCCTGCAGCTCGCCCTCGTGCACGCGGCGGGCGCCGCCCGTGAGCACGCGCGCCCCTTCCTGCTTCCCGATCGCGATGTAGCTCAGGATCTTCTCGAGCTGGTCGTTCGACGCCTGCGCGCCGATCATCGTCGATGCATCGAGCGGGTTCCCTTCCACGATCGCCTTCGTGCGGGCCACGGCGCGCTCGATGAAGCGGTCGTAGATGGACTCCTGCACCAACACGCGCGACGGACAGGTGCACACCTCGCCCTGGTTGAGCGCGAACATCGCGAATCCTTCGAGCGCCTTGTCGAAGAAGTCGTCATCGGCGTCCAGCACGTCGGCAAAGAAGACGTTCGGCGACTTGCCGCCGAGCTCGAGCGTCACGGGGATCAGGTTCTCCGACGCGTACTGCATGATGAGGCGACCGGTGGTCGTCTCGCCGGTGAAGGCGACCTTGGCGATGCGCGGCGACGAGGCCAACGGCTTCCCGGCCTCCACCCGAAGCCCTGCACCACGTTCACCACGCCACTCGGCAGGATGTCGGCGATGAGCTCCATGAACGCCATGATCGACACCGGCGTCTGCTCCGCCGGCTTGAGCACGACGCAGTTCCCGGCTGCCAGCGCGGGCGCCAGCTTCCACGCCGCCATGAGCAGCGGGAAGTTCCACGGGATGATCTGCCCCACCACACCTAACGGCTCCTGGAAGTGGTAGGCGATCGTGTCGTGATCGATCTCCCCGATGCTCCCTTCCTGCGCCCGCAGCACGCCGGCGAAGTAGCGGAAGTGATCGATGGCGAGCGGAAGGTCGGCCGCGCGCGTCTCGCGAATCGGCTTGCCGTTGTCGATCGTCTCGATCACTGCCAGCGTCTCGAGATGCTGCTCCATCCGGTCGGCGATCTTGTTCAGGATCACCGCCCGGTACGACGGCGACGTCGTCCCCCAGCTCACGAAGGCGGCGTGGGCCGCGTCCAGCGCCCGGTCCACGTCCTCGTGGGTCGAACGGGCGATCTCGTTCAATGGCTGCCCGGTCAACGGCGACACGTTCGTGAAGTACTGCCCGCGTGCCGGCGGACAGTACTCGCCGCCAATCCAGTTCTCGTAGCGCGCACGAATCGGGACGGCCGTCGTGAAGGACTCCGCGGAGCGGGGCAACGTCGCGTTCGCGACGGGGTCGGTTGTGATCGCCATCTGTGCCTCGGTCGGTGTAGGTAGGGCCTCGAACGTGGCGCCACATTACGATCGCCTTGATTGACACGACAATCACCCTGCGACAAATGTCGCGTCGTGATCCTGGAAATCCCTGCTTGCCTGCGTGCCCTCGCTGGCAGGTAACCTTCCAGCACCGTGGATCCGCCATTTCAGGCTGAGTACCGGAGTGTGATGTCGCAGATGGAGTTGGTCCCCGTTGCTGACGAGGCGCAGCGCGCCGTCACGCGGTCGTGGAGTGTGTTCGTGGCGCGCAGGCCCCTTCCGGACGAGGGCGCCGAGGTCGTTGGCGACCGTTCGGTACGGTCGCTCGTGCGCGACTCGTGGCATCGCAGTGTCGCCGCCCAAGTCGCCCCATCGCTTGCCTCGGCCCCCGTCGCGCTGGAGCCGTCGGCCCTCGCCGTCACGTGCGAGGAATCCGACTGGTTCGGCACCGCGCATCGGGCCGTGGCCCAGCAGTTGAGCACGTTTGCCGGCGACGGTCACATCGTGACGCTCTTCGACGCCGAGGGGTCGATGCTCGCCGCCGAGGGCGATCCGCACGCCCTCAACCGGATGGCGGAGATCAACTTTGCCCCCGGCGGCAACTGGGCGGAGACGCGCGTCGGCACGAACGGCCCGGGAACCGCACTCGAGACCGGAGCGCCGACCCACATTGTCGGCGCCGAGCACTTCTGCGAACGGTGGCAGGCGTGGCATTGCGCCGCCGTCCCCGTGCGTGACCCCGCCACGCTGTGCGTGATCGGCGCCGTCGACATCAGCGGCTTCCGCGAGCAGGCACATCCGCACACTCAGTCTCGCCCTCGCGTTGGGCCTCGCGATCGAGCAGACACTCGCCGCGCGTGAACTGGCGCGCCGATACCTGATGCTCGAGTCGTTCCATGCCCTCGTCGCCCGCTATCCGGGTGACAGTGTGCTGGCCATCGACCGCGGCGGCCGCGTGCTCACACACTCCCCGGCGTTCCCCGCCGATGCGGCGCACGCCTGCGCGCACCTCGTGCGCACGATGCCGTTTGTGCTGACCAGCGACCCGGCCGGGGCGCCGCTCTCGCTGGGACCGGACCGCTCGGCGCTCTGGTTCCCCGTGCGGCAGGGACCCACCGTGGTCGGCGGGTGCTTCATCGTCCCCGGCGGGCCGCTTCCGCGCGGCAGTGAAGGAATCGCGTTCGAGCGCGGCGAGGTGCGCGTCCATGCTCGGCGCTTCTTCGAGGCCGGGGCACGCGAGATGGGACGTCTGCGACTCGAGATCGACGCAGACGTATACGACGCGATGCAGGCGTATCACTGGCCGGGAAACGTGAAGGAGCTCAAGCAGGTCGTTCGCCGCGTCCTCAACAGTTGTGGGGGGCGTATCACCCTGCAGCATCTGCCGCACGCCATTCGCGAGGCGTGGGCGGGGGCGACCGATCACTTGTCCTCCCCCATCGACGACGAGGACGCGCGCCTCATGCAGGTGGTGCGCGAGTCGCGCACGATGGCCGAGGCGGCGGCCAAGCTCCAGATCACGCGCAGTACGCTCTACCGGCGCATGGAGCGGTACGGGCTCAAGCCCAAGCGGGTGGTGGGGCGGCAGTAGCGGCGCGGGGCGCGGCGGCGGAGCGTCTCGGCGCCGGGTTCGCGCGCGTTGGGGTCAGTGTCATCGAGCAGGTGGTTCGATGACGCTGACCCCACGCTGTGCCGGTGTGCGTGCGCCAATCGGCGCTACCCAGTTTCGCGCCCCCGTTCTCGGCCCCACCCGTGCGCCACGCCCCCCTTCCCCGTAGACTGCCATCAGTCCGCGTCGCACGCCCGCCGTCTCCCTGGCTGTCGCCATGACCGCTTCCGCCCCGACCGACTCGCGCCCCCACCTCGCCTCCCCGACGAGAACCCCTCGTTCATCAAGGGGCTCTTCCTCGGCGAGATCCGCGAGGAGATGGTCTTCCCCTTCCCGACGCTCTCCGCCGACGAGAGGGAGTCGCTCGACGCCATCCTCGATGCCTTTCGCTCCTTCGCGAAGGACCACATCGACATGAAGAAGCACGACCACGACGGTCGCTTCCCGGATGCGATGCGCGAAGGGTTCCACGCGTTAGGGCTGATGGGGCTCAACATCCCGGAGGCCTACGGCGGCTTCGGCGCCTCGGCCACGGTCTTCAACCGTGTGTTCGGCGAAATCGGCGCCACCGATCCGGCGCTCGCCGTCTATTTCGGCGCCCACCAGTCCATCGGCTGCAAGGGGATCACCCTCTTCGGCACCGAGGAGCAGAAGCAGCAGTACCTCCCGCGCTGCGCCTCGGGCGAGCTGGTCGCGGCCTTCTGCCTCACCGAGCCAGGCTCGGGTTCCGACGCGCAGGCGATGAAGTGCTCTGCGACCCTCTCGGCCGATGGCAGCGAGTACCTCCTCAACGGAACGAAGATCTGGATCCCCAACGCGGGCTACGCCGGACTCTTCACCGTCTTCGCCAAGGTCCCCATCGTCGTGGACGGGAAGCCGAAGGAGCGCGTGACGGCCTTCATCGTCGAGCGCGACACCCCCGGCGTCTCGCTCGGCAAGCTCGAGGAGAAGATGGGGATCAAGGCGTCGGACACGCGCTCGGTCATCTTCGACAACGTGCGCGTTCCGGTTGCCAACCGTTTGGGCGACGTGGGGCAGGGCTTCAAGATTGCCCTCGAGATCCTCAACTCCGGACGCCTCGGCCTCGCCGCCGGCTCGGCCCGCGGGACGCGCCAGATCATGAACGAGGGGATCGCCTACGCCAGGCAGCGCGAACAGTTCGGGCGCCCCATCGCCTCGTTCGAGATGCTGCGCCGCAAGATCGCCCTGGCCGCCGCCGAGTGTTATGCCGCCGACGCCGCATGGTTCCTGACGGCGGGAATGGTCGACCGCGGTGGCGTCGACTTCTCGCTCGAGACCGCCGCCTGCAAGGTCTACAATTCCGAGATGGCCTACCGCGCCTCCAACGAAGGGTTGCAGATCGCCGGCGGGATGGGCTACTCCAAGGAGTTCCCCTTCGAGCAGAGCGTGCGCGACTCACGCATCATGCTCATCTTCGAGGGACCAACGAGATCCCTCCGTGCCCTCATCGCCCTCATCGGGGTTGCAGCAGCCGGGCGAACGGCTCAAGGCGCTCGGCAAGGCGCTGCAGGACCCCATCAATGGCTTCCGAGCCATCTCGTCGTACCTCGCCGGGCGCGCGCGGAGCACACTCAACAAGCCCGACTTCACGAAGGTGCACCCCGCCTTCGAGGATGAAGCCGAGCTCGTCGCCTCGCAGATCCACGCCCTCGCGCGCGCGGTCGAGTCTGCCCTCCGCAAGCACGGCAAGGCGATCATCGAGCGCCAATACGTGCAGGAGCGCCTGGCCAACGCCGCCATCGACCTCTACCTGAGCATCGCCGCCCTCTCGCGCGTGACCTCGGAGCTGGAAGCGGTCGACGGAGACGTGACGCGCGTGGCCAACGAGGTGGATTGCGCGCGCGTCTTCATACATATGGCCTATCGACGCACGCGCCGCGCCCTCAAGGCGCTTTCGCATCAACCAGGACGCCCGACTCGACACCATTGCCGCGCGCGCCGTCGACGCCGTCGACCTTGGCACCGCTCGCACCAACGGATCGTTAGGCCGGCGGGTCATGGAAACCATGGGAGGGGGCGGGGCGGGCGACGGTGGGCACGACATTCCCCGCGGGGCATCAACACCGGCCGATCGTGTCGATTGGTCGCCGCTGTGGATCGCACTGGTATACGCCGCGCTCGGGATCCTCTGGATCGTCTGGTCCGACGCCGTCGTCCTGGCCATCGTGCTGGACCAGGAGGCGCTCACACGACTCCAGACGTACAAGGGATGGTTCTACGTCATCGCCAGCGCCGTGCTCATCTATGTGCTTGTCCGGCGGCGATTGAACGCGCTGAGCGCCGCCGTCGCCGGGGAGCGCCGCGCCGCCCGCGAGCGTGAACGACTCGTCACCATCCTCGAGGCCACGACCGACCTCGTCTCGATCATCACCCCCGACGCCAGGTTGCAGTACCTCAACGCCGCGGGGCGACGCCTCCTCGGCATCGCCCCCGACGAGCCGCTGGAGCGCTTCAACTCGGCGCAGTTCCTCGCGCCCTCCGAGCTGCATCGCCAGCACGACGTGCGCGCGCTCACCGCGGGGGTCGGTGTCCTCGAGCTCGAGCGCGAACTGCAGCGCGTGGATGGGAGCACGGTGCAGGTCTCCCAGGTCCTCCTCGTGCACAAGGACGCGACGGGACGCGTCGAGTTCATCTCGACCATTGCCCGCGACATCAGCGACCAGCGCCGGCAGGAGCAAGCCCTCCGTCAGGCGCAAAAGATGGAAGCCGTCGGGCGACTGGCGGGGGGCGTCGCCCACGACTTCAACAACCTGCTCACCGTCATCCTCAACTGCGGCGAATCGCTGGCGCAGTCGCTCCCGGCCAGCGACGAACGGCGCGAGGAGGCGATCGAGATCGTCCACGCCTCCCAGCGCGCCGCCCGCCTCACGCGCCAGCTCCTGGCCTTCTCGCGACAGCAGGTCATGGAGGCGCGCACCATCGACGTCAACGCGGTCGTGCGCGACCTGCTCGTCATGCTGCGGCGCCTGGTGGGCGACAACGTGCAGATCGTCGACCGCCTCAGCGACGCGACGCCCAGCATCGTCGTCGACCCAAACCAGCTCGAACAGGTCCTCGTCAACCTCGTCGTGAACGCGCGCGATGCCATGCCGCGCGGCGGCATTGTCACCATCCGCACCTCCGAGGCACGGGTCGGCGATCAGCACATGGCGGTCCTCGAGGTGCGCGACTCGGGCATCGGAATGGATGAGGCCACGCGCGCGCGCATCTTCGAGCCCTTCTTCACCACGAAGGAGATGGGACAAGGGACGGGACTCGGCCTCGCCACGGTCGCCGGCATCGTCGAGCAGTCTGGCGGTGAAGTCGCCGTCGAGAGCGCGCCGGGCAGGGGGTCGATCTTTCGCCTGCAGTTCCCCGCCGCCCCCTCGGCGGGTGAGCCGACGCTCGTTCCCGGTACGAGCGCTGCGCCGACCCCGCCTATGGGAACCGCCGCGATTCTCCCCGCATCGCCGAGCAGCGGCCGCATCGTCCTCGTCGAGGACCAAGACGCGGTGCGTCAGATGACGGCGCGCATGCTCGCGGCGGATGGCTTCGAGGTCGCGCAGGCACGCTCCGCCGAGGAGGCGTATCGCTTCCTGACCGACGGGCGCGATGTGGCCCTCGTCCTCACCGATGTCGAGATGCCGGGCATCGGTGGTGGTGCGCTCGCGCGCTCGCTGGAGCGCGATGACCGCCGGATCCCCGTCCTGTTCATGTCGGGCTATACGAACGACGCGCTCCTGTTGCGCGGCGCCCTCCCACTCAACGCCTCCTTCCTTCCCAAACCGTTCACCCTCGAATCGTTGCGGCTCGCGGTTCGCCGCGCGATCGAGGGATAAAGGGGGGAGGAGGGGGGAGGGAGCGGGCGGGGAACGGGTGGGCGGTGTCGGCCGAATCGCCCCTCCACCGAGTAGCTCCGTGGGGCGTTCCCGGCGCTCGCGTCGGGCGACTCCCGGAAAACCTACCCGACCGGATGGGAGGCGCCCCATCCGGTCGCCCCCCTCCCTGCGGGGGGGTCCGAGCGCGCCGGAAAGGGACGCGATACACTTGTGAAAAGATTCACAAGCCCCCTCGCGTCCCACTTTCCTTCCGAGCGCATACCATGTCGTACGCCCTCCGCCTCAACGAAATCCCGCACGCGACCTTCGACTCCGAGCAGGCTGCCCGCCGCGCCGTCCGTGAGATGTTCGGCTCCTGCGAGCTCGCCGACTCCGACGCCAACGTCATGTTCTGGCCCTCGGTGAGCGCTCGCGGCCACGTCATGGTCGAGATCAAGCGCATCGCCGCCTAAGGCTGTCTTCGCCGGTACGTCACGCGCTCCGCGCCTGACGCATCGGTTGCTCCCCACAAGGTCGCGGCCGTACGAACCCCACGACCCTTGCCTCATCCGCGCGAGCGGCGTCCGGTTTTCTTCGGCGCCGCTCGCGTTGCTTTTCCCCCCCACCGTGGATTTCTCGGCGCGGGTGACGGCGCTCCCGTGAGGGCACCCGTGCGCCCCCCGCGGTAGGTTCGTCCGACGCGCCAGGGGCGGCGCCGGGCATTCGCGCGCTATCATCCGGGACGCGACGCTCGCCCCCGGTCTCGCACCGCTTGCGGCGCCCCGCGTGCCGTCATCCCGCCCCTCGCCCTCCGCTCCCGTGCGCGTCCTGTTTGCCGAGGATGATCGTCAGCTCCGAGAGTCCGTCGCCCGCGGGCTGCGCGAGGCGTCGTACGTCGTCGATCTTGCGCCTGACGGAACGCAGGCACTCGCCCTCGCCCGGGAGCACCGATACGACGTGGTCATCCTCGACATCCTCATGGCGGGGATGACGGGACTCGACGTCTGCCGAGCGATTCGCGCCGCGGAGAATTCCGTCCCGGTGCTCATGCTCACCGCGCTCGACGCCGTGGAGCAGCGCATCACGGGGCTCGATGCCGGCGCCGACGACTACCTCACCAAGCCGTTCGACTTCGGCGAACTGCTGGCGCGCCTGCGGGCGCTCACGCGGCGGCGCGGCGACGTGCTCTCCCCCGAGCTGATCATCGGCGACCTGGTGATCGACACCACGCGCCACCAGGTGCGGCGTGGCGCGCGCGAGATCCCGCTCACCACGAAGGAGTTCACCTTCCTGCACCATCTGGCGCGACACGCCGGACGTGTGGTGAGCCGCGCCGAGTTGATGGAGCACGTCTGGGAGGACAAGAGCAACACGTATTCGAACATCATCGACGTCTACGCCAGTCGCCTGCGCCGCAAGCTGGAGGAGGGCGACGAGACGCCGCTCGTGGCGACGCTGCGCGGGACCGGCTTCATGCTCAACGTGCCGCCGGGGCACCCGAGCGCGCGCGCGGACGCCGACGGGGAGCGCCCGGACGCCGGGCGCACGCGCGGGTGAGCATGCGCTGGTGGCCGTCGTCGCTGCGCGCGAGGCTCGCGCTCTGGTTCACGATCGTTCTCGGCGTCCCGCTGGTGGCCTTCGCGATCGTGTCGTACGTCGTCTTCGACCGCACACTCCTGACGCGCACCGACCACTTCGTCGAGGACGCCCTGTCGGCGTTTGCCCGCGAGCTGGCCAATGAGCGGCGCATGGCACCAAGCAATGCCGTGGCGGCGCGTACCACGGTGCATGAGGTGCGTTTCGCGCAGTTGCAGGTGGTGATCGCCGACCGCGACGGTCGCGTGCTGGCGTCGAGTGCCGCCGACGACGCGGTGTCGCGCGGTACCGGGACTCCGGACGCCGACGAGGCGCGCGCGCTCGCCGCGGTGGCAGGCGTCGGCGCCGAGGCACCGGCAATGGTCACGCTGACGTCGACTGCGGGGGCCTGGCGCGTGCACGCCCGCCGCGTCACCATCGGCGGCGAACCGTTGCTCCTGGCGGGGATCGCCTCGCTGCGCGACATCGAGGACGTGCTGGCGCGCATCCGTCGCGCCTTCCTCGTGGCCATCCCGCTCCTGCTGGCCGCGGCCGCGGCCGGCGGCTACTTCATGGCCCGCCGCTCGCTGTCGCCGGTTGGGGCCATGGGGGCGCGCGCCGCCGCCATCACCGACGCCAACCTGCACGAGCGCCTCCCCGTCGTCACGCCACACGACGAGCTCGGGGGGCTCGCCGTGGTCATCAACTCGCTGCTCGACCGCCTGGAGCGCGCCTTCGCACAACAGCGACGCTTCATGGCCGATGCCTCGCACGAATTGCGGACCCCGGCGGCCATCCTCAACACCGAGGCGCAAGTCACGCTGTCGCGCCCGCAACGCTCCGAGGCGGAGTATCGCGAGTCGATGGGCGTGATGCAGCAGGCGGCCGCGCGTCTCACGCGCATCGTCGACGATCTCTTTCTCCTCGCGCGCGCCGATGCAGGGCACCTGGTAGCGCGGCATCGCGACCTCTACCTCGACGAGGTCGTGCACGCGGTCACGCGCGCCGTGCGCCCGCTCGCCGAGCAGCGCGGCGTGCGCGTGGAGCTGCTCCCGGTGGTCGATGCACCGTTTCACGGCGACGCCGACCTCCTGGGGCGCCTCCTGCTCAACCTGCTCGACAACGCGATCAAGTTCTCGGTGGGTGGGGGGACCGTCTCAGTCGCCCTCTCGCGGCACGGCGACGCGCGCGGTGGGCGCTACGAGATTCGCGTGGTCGACGACGGCCCGGGGATCGCCCCCGAGGTGCAGGAGCGTGTCTTCGAGCGCTTCTTTCGCGGCGACCCAGCGCGCGGGCGCGTGGAACCGACCGAGACCAGCGGGGCCGGGCTCGGCCTGGCCATTGCACGGCGCATCGCCGAGGCGCACGGCGGCACGTTGCAGCTGGTATCCTCCAGGCCGGGACGCACCGAGTTCTGCCTCTCGTTGCCGACGACCGCGGTGGCAGCGGCAGAAGGCCGCGGTGTCACGTCGGCGCGCGCGGCCAGCGTTAGCGTTAGGCGGACAGCGGCCCAGGCTGCGACGCGCATCGCCCCGCCATCATCGCCCCGCCATCAGCGCACCGTCAGCGCGCCTAACGCATGTAGTCCCGCAACGCGCGCAGCGCCGCCATGCGCGCATCGCGCCAGGCCACGCGCGTCGGCAGCTCCTCCACCGGGAGCGCCGCCCGCATCGCCCCCTGGAGCGTCGCGACGATCTCCGGGGTCACGACCGGTGCCGGCGCCCCGCGCTCGCGCGCCATCTGGTCGAACATGAAGCCATACCGCCCCAAATAGTCGGCAATGCCGCCGGGGGCGTTGAGGTCGACCCCCTGCAGCGGCCCTAACCATGCCCAACGCAACCCGAAACCGTCACGGATGAGTGCATCGACGTCACCCGGCGTCATGACGCCGTCGCGAATCACGCTGAACATCTCGGTGAGCAGCGCCCCCTGCAGCCGGTTCATCACGAAGCCCGGCTGCTCGCGGTTCACCCGCACCGGGACCTGCCCCACCGCGCGCATGGTGGCAAAGGCCTGCGCCACCGCCTCCTCGCTCGTGAAGGGCGCCGGGACCATCTCCACGACCGGGATCAGGTGCGGCGGCGTGGCCGGATGCGCGACGAGCACGCGCCCCCGCCCCGGGAGCTGCTCGGCAAAGCGCGACGCCCCGATGGACGACGTCGAGCTGGCCAGGATCGCCTCGGCCCCGGCCCGTCGATCGAGGTCGGCGAAGAGCGCGGCCTTCACCTCCACGTCCTCTTCCACCGACTCCTGCACCCACTCCGCCCCCTGCAGCGCGTCGTCCAGCGACACGCTCACCTCGATGCGCGAGAGGATCTCCGATGGGGCCACGTCCGGTGCGATGGGGCGCGCGGCGGCCGCCGCCTGCCGCACCCGCTCGTGCAACGACTTCCGTACCTCGGCGTGCCGGGCGAAGACGCGCACCTCCCACCCCGCGCGCGCAAAGACCAGCGCCCACGAACTCCCGATGATCCCCGCCCCGACGATCGCGACGCGACGCCGCTCCGGCGGTACCGCCGCCCCGCTCGCGGGGGTCGCCCGCACCTGACCATCCACCATGTCCAACTCCCGGAAAAACGAAGTGCCCGTGCGACTCAGCACGGGCAACTTCGCCGATCGACCATTCGATCTCCAGTCAGTCGGCCGGGGGCAAGACGCCGCTATCGATCGTCGTCGTCGCTAGTCGTGGCGCGATCGGTCGTCACCTCACCCGCCCGCACCACGGTGTTCCCGTCGGTGTACGCCGAGGCAGCACCGTACTGATAGACGAGCTTTCCGCCCGTGTGCCCCACCTGATACCCGGCGCCGACCAGCGCCAACGCCCCGACCGTCCCCGCCACACGCGCCACCGTTCCCAGCTTCCCCGACGTCAGCCCCACCGCGGCGACCCCCAGGACCCCCAGCGAGAAGAGCAGAAACGCTTCGGCCGCCTCCTCGTGCGTCTCGATCGGGGCCTCCGCGATCACCTGCTCCACGCGCTCGGTCTGCTGTTCACCCGTCTCCACCGCCAGCCAGCTCGACAGCGTGAGGGCGGCGAAGAGCGCGGTGGTGATCCCCCAGGCCTTGAGCGGTCGCGCTCCGCGACCGATGGCGACCATGGTACCGATCGCGAAGAAGGGGAGGAGCACCGACAGCGCGATCGGGAGATGCACGATCGCCGGATGAAGCGGAGTGGGGATGAAAGACTGCATGCGATTCTCTCCTATTGAGGTCAGTCCGAAGTCCGTCTCGTCGATCGAGATGCTCCGATCGCTCGAGTACAAGCTGCGGCCGATCCCATTCCGCTCTCTATCCGACAGGTGACGCGATTGCGGCGGGCAGGTGTCCCTCCGACATTTGCCGGAGTGCCGAAATCCCCCGTCACACCCTTGGCCGCCCCCTTGGCGGACGCCGAAGACGAACCGCTCGAGCCAGACGAGCAGGCGCCGTCTCGTCTCCCACTCCTGGTCATCGCCATCCTGGCGCTGATCGCCGTGGGCGGGACCGTCGACCTGATACTGGACAAGCCGGCGACATTCCTGTCGCTCCATGTCCTGTTCGAGCTGTCGATGGTCCTGTTCAGCCTGTCGACTATCGTGGTGCTGTCTCTGCAGTGGCGCCGTACGTCGACCGAATTGCACGGGGCCAGGCGCACGCTCGAAGCCACGCAGCGCTCGCTCGCGGCGCGCCAGGTGGAACGCGACGCATGGCGCCGCAGCGCCGAGGACGCGCTCGCCGGGCTCGGGGTGGCCATCGATCGGCAGTTCGCCGCCTGGGGACTCACCCCGACCGAGGGTGAGGTGGCCCTGCTGCTCTTGAAGGGCTACGGCCACAAGCAGATCGCCGGATCGACCGGGCGCAGCGAGCGGACGGTGCGGCAACACGCCGTCGCCGTCTATCAGAAGGCCGGGCTCGCCGGTCGCGCCGAGCTGGCCGCCTTCTTCCTGCACGACCTGATGCTGCCCGGCGAGCGCGGAAAGGGGCCCTAGGACGTGCGACGGTCGGCCGCCGCGGGAAGGCGCGTCTCGCGGTAGGCGCGCGCTCCGCCCCTACCGTCGCTCCAACCGCCCCGCCATCCCGTCCTTCGGGCGCAGGGTGATGATCGGGTCGGGGATCGGATCGGGGCCCGGAACGCGGACGCGCCAACGCCGGGTCAGCGTCGCCAGCGCCAGCGTCCCCTCCATCCACGCGAACTGCTCGCCGATGCAGACGCGCGTCCCCGCGCCGAAGGGGAAGTAGGCGAACTTCGGTCGCGACTCGTCAGGCACCGCCCAGCGCTCGGGGGTGAACGCCTCGGCGTCGGGCCACCAGCGCGGGTCGCGATGCACGAGGTACTGCGGCAGGAGAAAGACCGTGCGCGGCGCGAAGGTATAGCCCCCGACCGAATACGTGTCGATGGAACGACGCCCGACGATGTACGCCGGGGGATAGAAGCGCATCGCCTCCGCGAGGACATTCCGCGTGTAGGGGAGGGCGGGCAGGTCGTGCATCGTCGGCAGGCGGCCGTCGGCGAGGACCGCATCCACCTCGGCGTGGAGCGTCGCCTCGACCTTTGGATTGCGGGCGAGGAGGAGCCACGTCCACGTGAGCAGGTTGGCCGTCGTCTCGTGCCCGGCCACGAAGAGCGTGAGCGCCTCGTCGCGAAGCTGCGTGTCGGTCATCCCCGTACCGTCGCCTTCGTCGTCGGTCGCGAGGAGGAGCATCGAGAGGAGGTCACCGCGATCTTCGCCCGACGCACGGCGTTCGCGGATCATGCGATAGATCGTGGCGTCGAGGCGCGCGCGTCCCTTGAGGAAGCGTTGCCGCTTGGGGGTGGGGAGGCGATCGGTGATTGGCGTCAGAAGGCCGTAGCCAAAATCGAAGGCGTCGAAGGCCGCGGTCAGCGCGTCGGCGATCTCCTCCGTCTCACGCTCCACGTCGGCGCTGAACAGCGTGGCCGCCACGATGTTGAGCGTGAGCCGCATCATCTCTTCGTTCACGTCCACATTGGCGCCATCCTGCCAACTGTCGCGCAGTCGCCCCGCCCACTCGGACATCTGCCGCGCGTAGCCTTCGAGTCGCGCGCGATGGAAGGCCGGCTGCAGCAGTCGCCGCTGCCGAAGGTGAAACTCCCCTTCCGAGGTGAGAATCCCCTCCCCCACGAACTGCTTGGCGCGCTCCAGCGCGCGCCCCTTGGTGAACTGCCGCCCGTGCGTCACCAGGACGTCGCGGATATGGTCCGGGTGCGTGAGCATCACCACGCGCTGCGACCCGATGCGAAGGCTGGAGATGTCGCCATTGCGGCGCACCATCTCGCGAAAGAAGCCCAGCCGGTCGCGCGACAGGCGCAGCATCACGTCGCCTGGAAAGCGTGCGCGAGGTCCGGGAGGTGGTGAGAGGCGTGGCGACGGCATGAAAAGGGTGCGGGACGCAGCGGCATAACGTAGCGCGTGCCGGGGCGGTTGCCTACGTGAGCGCCGCGCGCCAACGTTGCCGCCGCGCTGGGCGTTGCCCGAGTGCCGGCGGTCGCGCGCCGCGGCACGTCACCCAGCCCGTCCCGAACCGTACCGCCCATGTTCTCGCTGCGTTCGCTGCTCGTCCTCTCTGCCCCGGCCGTGGCAGCGCTGTCGCTGCCCTTCGCCACCGACTCGACGTCCGGGGGGCGCGTTGCACCTGCCCCGTCGGCGGTCGCCCTCGACTCCGCCCTGCGCGCCGGCTACCGCTGGCGCAACATCGGCCCCGACCGCGGCGGACGATCCATTGCCTCGAGCGGCGTGAAGGGGCGCCCCACCGAGGCGTACTTTGGCGCCGTGGGCGGCGGCCTGTGGAAGACGACCGACAGCGGTGAGAACTGGACGCCGGTCACCGATGGCCTCATCACCGCGGCGTCGGTCGGCGCGGTCGCGGTGAGCGAGAGCAACCCCGACGTCGTCTTCATCGGCACCGGCGAGACCTGCATCCGCGGCAACATCATGCCCGGCGACGGCGTGTATCGCAGCCGCGATGCCGGCAAGACGTGGACGCATGTGGGCTTCAAGGAGTCGCACGGGATCTCGAAGATCCGCATCCACCCGACCAACCCCGACATCATCTACGTCGCCTCCTTCGGCAAGTACTCGGTGCCGAGCGAGGAGCGCGGCGTCTTCAAGAGCACGGACGGCGGCACCACGTGGAAGCGTGTGCTCTTCCGCGACGACAAGACCGGCGCCATCGACATCTCCATCGATCGCAACAACCCCAACGTGCTGTATGCGTCGCTGTGGGAGGCGTATCGCAAGGAGTACCAGATGTCGTCGGGCGGCCCGGGGAGCGGGCTGTTCAAGAGCACCGACGGCGGCGAGACCTGGACCGAGGTCACGCGCAACCCGGGGATGCCGACCGGGCTCGTGGGGCGCATCGGCGTCGCGGTCTCTGGCGCCAACTCCAACCGCGTGTACGCACTGGTCGAGAACGAGAAGGGAGGGTTGTTCCGCAGCGATGACGCCGGCGCCACCTGGACGCTGGTGAACGACAAGCGCGACATCCGCCAGCGCGCCTTCTATTACACGCACGTCTTCGCCGATCCGAACCACGCCGACGTGGTCTACATGCAGAACACGTCGTTCTTCCGTTCCACCGATGGCGGCAAGACGATGACCACGATCGACAACGGGACGCACGGCGACTTCCACGACCTGTGGATCGACCCCGACGTCCCCGAGCACATGGTGGTGGCCAACGACGGCGGCGGTGCCGTCAGCAGCAACACCGGCGGCAAGTGGACGGCGCAGGACTATCCCACCGAGCAGTTCTACCACGCCGTCACCACGACGCACACGCCCTATCACGTCTGCGGTTCGCAGCAGGACAACTCCACGCTCTGCGTCCCCTTCAACTGGAACGCCTCGGCCTTCGGGCTGGGTGCCGGCGGCCGGGCGGCGGCGGCGGCGCGGCCACGGGGGCCCCGCGCGACATCACGTTAGGCGGGATGGCGGTCTCGTACATCGCGGGCGGCGGTGAGCCGGGCTACATCGCCCCCGACCCGCTCGACCCAGACATCTTCTATTCCGGCACCAACAACGGCGCCTACGTCGACAAGTTCAACAAGCGCCTGCAGTCGTCGCGCGAGGTGAATCCGTACCCGTGGTTCTACTCCGGCGAGCCGAGCAAGGAGATCAAGGAACGGTGGCAGTGGACCTTCCCGATCATCTTCTCGAAGGTGGATCCGAAGCTCCTCTTCGTCTCGTCGCAGCGCCTGTGGGCCACCCGTGACGGCGGCAAGACCTGGTTGCGCCTGTCGGGCGACCTCACGCGCCACGCCCCCGAAACGCAGGAGAAGTCCGGTGGCCCGATCACCGGCGACATGAACGGCCCCGAGGTCTACGGCGTGATCTTCTCCGTGGGCCCCAGCAAGAAGGACGTCAACGTCATCTGGACGGGGAGCGACGACGGCCTCGTGCACGTGACCCGCGACTTCGGGAAGACGTGGACGAATGTCACGCCGAAGGAGATGCCCGACTTCGGGCGCGTGTCGCAGATCGACGCCTCCAACTTCGCCGCCGGCACGGCCTACATCTCCGTGCGCAAGCCGCTGCTCAACGACTTCTCCCCCTACATCTTCAAGACGACCGACTTCGGCAAGACGTGGACGAAGATCACGAACGGCATCCGCGCCGATGCCTACGTGCATGCGGTGCGCGAGGACCCCACGCGGAAGGGGCTCCTGTACGCCGCCACGCAGCACGGCGTGTACCTCTCGTACGATGATGGGGCCAACTGGGAGAACCTCTCCCTCAACCTCCCCGACGTTCCGGTCGCCGACCTCATCGTCGAGGGGAACGAACTCGTCATCGGGACGCACGGGCGTGGTTTCTGGGTGCTGGACAACATCGCCCCGCTGCGCCAGGCGACGCCGGCCATCCTCGCGTCAGACGCGCACCTCTTCACCCCGCCCACGCTCGTGCGCTCCGGCTCGGGCGTCGTGCTGAGCTGGTGGCTCAAGGCGCCATACAAAACGGCCAAGCTCGAGATCCTCGACTCCACCGGCGCTGCTCTGCGCTCCTTCGAGCCCGATACCACCAAGCCCGACTCCACGCGCCCTGCAGCTGGCGGCCGTCGCGGTGGTCCGACCTACCTCCCCAAGGGGACCGGGCTCCAGCGCCTCCTGTGGGATGGGCGCGCCGAGGGGATCTCGTCGTTCCCGGGAATGATCCTGTGGGGGGCCGGGACCAGTGGCCCGATGCTTCCGCCGGGGAGGTACACCGCCCGCCTCACCCTCGACGGGACCAAGCTCACCGCCCCGGTCACCATCAGGCGCAACCCGTGGATCACCGACGTCACCGACGCTGACCTCGTGGCGCAGTATCGATTCGGCAAGCAGGTGCGCGACAAGACGACCGAGGCCAACAACGCGGTCATCGCCATCCGCCGCGTGAAGACGCAGCTCGACGACCGCACCAAGCGCGCCGCCAACGACGCCGCGCTCACGTCGGCCGGCGAGACGCTGCGCACCAACGCCAGCGGCGTGGAGGAAACGGTCTACCAGGTGCGCAACCAGAGCGGCCAGGACCCGCTCAACTTCCCCATCAAGGTCAACAACCGCCTCGCCAACCTCCTCGCCATGAGCGAGCGCGGCGACGGGCGCCCCACCACCAACATGCCCGAGATCTTCGGGATCCTCTCCACGGAGCTCAAGGGGTACACCACGAAGCTCGAGCAGGTCTGGAAGGTCGACCTGGCCGCGGTGAACAAGGAGCTGGCCCGACTCAACCTCCCGGCGATCGACCCCAACTGCCCGAAGGCGGAAGGGTGCACGGTGGTGCCCTGACCTGAACGGCGGGGGCGCCATGCCAGGCGCCCCCACTCGTCAGGCACCGTGAACAAAAGGGCGGGCCCGTGCGGCCCGCCTTTTCGTTCGCGCTACTTCTTCACCTCTGACTTCGGCGGCAGGCTGGCCTTCGCATCGGTGCGAATCGCCGCAACCCGGCGCCAATCGGCCACCGTGCTTCGCACCTGCTGCGCCGTCGGCGGCTGCGACCAGACCCGCACCTCGAGGTTCTCCCCCGTCGTCACCACCGGCGAGCCTGCGGCCAGCGGCGCGATGGCGAGGATCGGGTGCTCCGGCCCGCTGGCCGACCAGTCGCATCGTCCACTCCGGGTCCCCCACACGATCATCCGTCCGGTGCTCGTCGCGATGATGAGCGAGGCCGCACTGCGGGAGTACGCAATCGCCGTCGGCGTGACGCCCGTCAGCTGCTCACAGGCGATCGGAGCGGCGTCGACGATGCGTCCGGCGCGGAACGTCAGGCGGTAGACTTTCTCCCCGATCGTGACCGCGATGTCACGCCCCGTCGACGCCACCGCCATGAGGCTCATCGTGGTGACCGCGCCCTCCGGTGCCGGCGGGCGCCAGAGCAGTGTCGCCTCGCCCCCGTTGCCGCGCCAGCCATAGACGTTGCCACGCTCGTCGACGGCAAGCACGTCGCGCTCGTTGAGGTACGCGAGCGACGTCACGCGTCCGGCCGCGGGGAGTCGCGTGCGACTCCCTGCGCCCTGCGCCGTCAGCCGCACTACCTCTCCACGCAGCGTCCCCACCGCGATCTCTCGTGCCGACGGCGTCACCGCGAGCGACTGCAGCGTATCCGGGAGCACGGTGTCACGCTCGCGGCGCCAGTCCGGACGCGTCACCAGCGACACGCGCCCATGGCGCCCGGCCACCGCCAGCTTCGCCGCCTGCGACGCATAGCCTACACCAACGATGCCGCCGTTCCAGCCCGGCACGACACCTCGCACATCGGCGCTGAGGTCGGCCGAGGACGCGACCGTTGCCGCGTCGGACTTCACCACCAGCGCCGAGTCGCTGCGCAACGTGTCGACGTGCGGCGCGGTCCGCACGAGCACATTCATCACCCACAACCGCCCATCGTCGGTCCCAATGGCGACGATCGAATCGGGCGCAGCGGCGACGGCAACGGCCGGCGTCTGCGTCAGCTTCTGCACCGCACGCGAGACGAGCGCCCGCTCGGCGATCTCGCGCGCCACGCTGTCGACATAGGGGTCGTCCCCCATCGACAGTGCCTCGCGAATCCACGCCGATGCCACCTCCGGGTTGGAGGCGAGATACGTGCTCGCCCGCTCGGCCGTCGCGCGGGCGACGTTCTCGGCCGCTGGTGTGTCGACGGCGGGGCCGTCGCCCATTATCCAGAAGGCACGACCCACCGAGAAGAGAACCGTGACGAGGATCGCCACCTGCGCCACGCGCATCGTGCGCTCCTCGCGCCGCTTGCGCACGTCGGCGCGCAGCTGCTGCACCCCGCTCACCAACCGGTCGTGCGCCAACTCGTACCACTGCGCCGCCGCGCGCTCCTCAGCGCGCAGCACGTGCCGGCGTTCGAGTCCCTCCACCACCGCGTTGGCCATCCCCGCCGTCTCGCTCGCCTGGCGAATCACGCTCCCGCGCGTCCCCGCCGGGGTGATGAGGTGCTCCTCGAGCCACGAGAGAATCGCCCCGGCCCGCATCTTGTTGGCTGCGCCGACCGCCGCAATCTCGGCCGCCACGAAGGCGCGCAACTCCTTGTCGATGTCGGCGTCGGGAATGAGCGAGTCGTCGCCCGGCTTCACCGTGCCGCTCGCCATCTTCTCCCACAACGCCCGGCAGATGAGTTGCAGGTACAGCGGCTCGACGTACTCGCCTTCAGCTTCCGCCAGTTTGCCATCCGGCTGTCGCACGAACTCGCGTGACATCTGCTTCGCCAGCTTGTCGGCGCTCGATGCCTTGAAGTCGGGAAAGCGCCGGGCGAACGTCGACGCGATCACGTCCCCCGCCGCGCGCTGCGATAGCCGCTCGACGTGGCAGTACATCACCGTCCGCTCGCGCGCGCTGGCACCGTCCGGCAGCCGCGACAGCAGCGAGGCTAGTGCCGACAGGTACTCGGCGCGCATCACCAGCACCACGCGCAGGTCACTCTGCCCGCGGTTGGCCGCGAGCACGGCGCCCACGAAGTCGCTGCGCTCGCGCCAGGCTTGCAGCTGCGTGGTGAACAACTCCTCGAACTGGTCGATGACCAGGACCCGTGGCATCGGCACGCCATCGGACGAGGCGCGGCGCGGGCGCTGTTCCAGCGCGGTCAACAGCGGATGCGGCGTCTGCGGCACCGCCCCCTCGGCGAGGTAGCTCACCACGTTCCCTTCAAAGACCGGCGTCGCCGCACCGCGCCCCGCACGCCCGCGCGCCGCCTCGCCGAGACGGGCGATGGGGAGCACCTCGTAGTCGGCGCGCTCGAGCGCCGGCATCACCCCGGCACGCAGGAGCGAGCTCTTGCCGCACCCCGACGGACCCACCACCACGACCACGCCGTACGACGCAATCAGCGAGCGCAGTTCGCGAATCTCCGCCGTGCGGCCGAAGAAGTTCGACGCGTCGTCGCGCTCATACGGGCGCGGCCCCGGAAACGGGTTGGCCATCGCGGTCACGGCGTCGCCACCGTGCGCCCCGCGTCGCCGTGCACCTTGACCCAGCGCGTGCGCAGCTCGCGCGTGAAGTCCGACGCCGTGCCCCAGAAGAAGCGGACGTTCATCGTCAGCTTGAGGTAGTGCTCCAGGTACTGCTGGATGGCCTGGGCGATCTGCTCGCTGTTGCCGGTGGGCGGCAGCTGCACCGCCACGTGCGCGCGCTGGCGGTTGAGTTGCAGCTGCTGCAGCGCGATGCGGAAGATCACGCGAAAGGTGATGTCGCTCAGCGAGTAGCCCAGGAAGAGCACCGAACTCTCGGCAAAGACCTCGGAGACGTCGGGACGGATGCACCGGGGGTCCATCGCGATCTCGGCCAGGAAGTCGAGATAGTCGTCCTCGGTGAGGACCATCGACTCCGGGAACTCCTGCACCCCGTGCAGGTGATACACGAGCGGCAGCGCGTCGCTGTCGGTGGTTGGTGAGGCGCCACCACCGCCACGCACGCGTTCACCGGCCACGTGCTTGCGCGTGGCCGGGTTCCACGCGCACAGGTCGACGACGCACGACGTCCCCGCCGCCTCCAGCGCCCGCTCGATGAAGGGGTCGTAGTTGGTCGTGAGGTACTTCGCGAACGGGAGATCGGCGAGGATGCGATGCGGATCGGTGCGATCGGCAAAGGCAGCGGCGGTGATGGCGTCGGTGGCCGTGCTGAACTGTCGAGCCACCTGCTCCTTGATGCGCGGCACGTCGTTGCGGATCACCGCCGCATACTGCGCCACGCGCGGCAGGTTGTCGCGGTCGTCGAACGGATAGCCGTGCTTCTCGGCCAGCGCCTGGGCGAGCGCACGCCCGGTGGGGAGTCGGTGTGCCGACATCCCCGCGCCCAGGAACGGCGTGCAGCGCCCGTTGCTGATCCGGCTGACGATCGTATCCCAGTCGTCGTCGTCGAGCGCGTTCGCGGGCACGGGCAACCTCAGCGGGGGATTCGCCGCTATTGTGCTGCGCCGCCCACACGGTGTCCAGCAGGTGCCTAACTATTAGGCAACGACCTCATGCGTAACGCCTGTGACGTTGACTACGGTGCCGGCGCCCTCGCGCCCTCATGCAGTACGACCCCGTCCGCCGTTCGTGCGATGCGTGCGCGCCGCCACGTGCGAACGCGCTCGTAGTCGTCGCCGTCCAGCACGAGCACCGGAACGCAGCGCCCATACAGCGCCTCCGCCACCATCGCCCCCAGCGCGATGATCGGGTCGCGCTCGCCAAGTAGAATCGCCGCCGGCCCCACGCCACCGCGAATGACCTCGGCCAGCACGCTGGAACTGGAGCTCGAGCCACGCCCGCCCGGCAGGAGCATCACGCGCCCAGCTACCGAGGCGCCGTGCTGCGGGTGGTGCGTGTCGGTGACCTCGCCCGTCGACTCGTGGACGCCCCCCCAAAAGCTCAGCGGTGCGTCGAGCACGAGCACCTCACCCTCGGCCTCGCCGGCCACCAGCACGTCGGCCGGCCTCATGACTCGGCCTCCCACGCCGCGTCGTCGCGCCAGACCTCACCGCGCACGGCCGATTCCACGCACTCCTCCAGCGACGCGAAGACGACCTGATAGCCCAGGTTGTTCGGGGCGTACCACGCCCACTTGGCCGAGTTGGTCATCACCGCGCCGGGGCGGCCGGAGAGGATCGGCGTGATGTAGGTACAGGTGTCCGTCACCACCTGCACTCCGCTCGAGCGGAGCTCGTCCCCCCACCCTTCGGCGTCGAGGCGCGCGAGAATGTCGCGTCCGGTGCTGACGAAGAACTCCAGCGTCGACGAGGCACGCCGTCCGGCGAGCAGCGTACGCAGCCGCGTGAACTCGTCGTACGAGAAGTGCGGCGTCCCGATGCTCACCGCGCCTAACGCCGTCTCGGTCGTCGACGTGAGGTCGCGCATCGCCGAGCGCAAGTCATCGGGCCCCACGTCGATCGTGCGCTCGGGCGTCCGCCCTCCTAAGGCGTCGCCCAGCGTGTGCGCCTCCGGCGTCACCCCCACCATGTGGAACATCGCCACCGCGCCTGACGAGGCGGCCGCCGCACCAAAGGCCTTCAACTGGTCCTCGGTCGCCGCGGGGACGCCGTCGATCACCGGGATCGCCGACCCGGTGCGCATCCCCACCAGGTGCCCGAGCGCCGCGAAGAAGGTGTCGCGCCGCATCATCGCGTCGGCCACGCCGCGCACGCGCACCAGCGTCCGCCCCAGGCGCCCCTCGTCCGTGTGCAGCCCCACGTCAGGCACCATCCCCGTGACTGCAGCACACAGGTCGATGAAGTCGCCGTAGCGCTCCGTGCGCGCCCCCAGCACCGAGTTGGCGAAGACGATCGCATTCGACTCGGCCCAGGCGATCTGCTCGCCGAAGTTTGGGCGATCGGCCAGCTGATACGGGGCGCACGTCCACGTCTGCCGGCACCCCATGGCCGAGTAGTGGCGCATCATCGCACGCCCCGCCTCGACGATCTCCGGGCGCCCGCGAAAGAGTGTGGGGTGGAGCAGGTCGATCGCTCCGACGTTCAACGTCGTCGGCACCGACACCTGCGCCCCGGACTCCGCGAGCGTGCGCGCGAAGTCGAGCGAGGCCGGCCCGTGGTACAGGCAACCGTCGATGTGCGCGCGAGTGATGGGGATGAGGCGCGTGGCGCCGACGATGGCGGCGTAGCGTTCGAGGAGGGTGTGCGCGAGCGACGTCGCGCCAGGAGGTATCGGCATCCCCATTACTTGCCGCGCCGCGAGCGCCGCCGCCACCCCCAGGCGACCAGTCCGGCCACCACCCCGGCCACCACCAGCCGCTGCGCCGAGAGGTGCAACTGCGGGACGCCGGCGTGGCGTGCCCCGATCCCCCACACCGCCCAGGCCACCACCAGCGGAAAGAGCCAGAGCCCGCGCGTGGCCACCATCGCGACTCCCAGCACCGTCGCCACCGTCATCATCGTCACCGACCATGTCGCTTCGGCGATTCCCAATCCACCCCACTGGATCACGTGTGCGTACTGGAAGGTGTTGGCGATGATCGCCACCGAGATCCAGGCGAGGTACAGCGCCAGCGGGTGGGCCACGCACCACCGGGCCGCCGCATGATCACCATCGGCAATCGGTTGCAGCCGCACCACCAGGACGACGAGCGTGACCAGGAGCGCGGCCATCACCAGCATCGCCATGGCAAACTGGGAAAAGGAGAACGCCGTTACCCACGCGATGTTCAGCAGCATGCTCACCACCCACCACGGTCCCAGGCGGCGCACCGCGTCGCCGGGGCCGTCGCCGGGGAGCGCCTGGTAGACGGTGAGCACCATCTGCCAGAGGTAGATCAGGCTCCATATGCCGAAGACGTAGTCGGCCGGGAGGAAGTCGGAGCGGAACCGGTTCGCGATGAGGCCGATCGACTCCCCGCTCATCGCCCCCGACCCGGCGGCGCCGTTCGCGGCGAGCACGGTGAGGAAGACGACGACGTTGATCACCTTCCAGCGCGTCACGGGAACCGACGGCGTGCGTTCGGACATGGGGGGTGGGACAGTGTGGGTGGTGCGATGCGCGTTGGGGAACGCGCGATGGGGGCACGCTGCGCGAATGCCCGAGGGGAAGCGTCGATCGTGCGCCCGTGTCGTTAGGCGCTGGTGCCAGCGGTGGCGCCCGGTCCTCCGCTCAGCATGGACTCCACGAACAGGCGGTCGCTGGGGGCTAGCGCGTAAGCGAGCAGTTCGGCCGGCGTCGCCCATGCCAGCGCCGAGTGCTCGAGGCAGGCCGGTTCGCCCACGATCGTCACCGGGAGGAACGCGATGTGGAACGGGGAGCCCTGGTCGTGCACGCCGAAACGCTCGCGCCCCACCTCCGTCACCTCCACCCCCAGCTCCTCGCGCAGCTCGCGGCGCGCGGCCTCGGCATCCGTTTCGCCGGGTTCCAGCTTTCCGCCGGGAAACTCCCACAGCCCGCCGTGACGCTTGTCCGCCGGTCGTTGGCATACGAGGTAGCGATCGCCGCGCGCGATCACCGCCGCCAGCACGCGGATGACGGCAGCGGCAGGCACCGTCGATTCAGTAGGCACCGATCGCCGCCACGTCGAGGCGAAACACGCCGTCACGCTTGTCGGCGATGGTGAACCCCACACTCTGCGCCGAGGCATGGAACGCGGCGTCGAGCGGCACCCCCCGGTTTCGCAACGAACCGCCACGCCAGGTGGGCTCGAAGGTGGAGAACGGGAGGGCGAGCTGCAGCCACTCCCCGGCACTCGTCTCGAACATCGCCTTCCACGTCACGCCGAACCCCTGCACGCGAGCCGACTCGCGCAGGTCGCAGGCATACGAGCGCCCATCGCCCTTCACGCGCAGCGCGAGGCCAGTGAATGGAGCGAGCGAGCGCCCCAACGATCGGGAGCGGACCGAAGCGAAGCCGCCGCCGCGCGTGTTGAGCGTGCCACTGAACACGAGGTGCCCGTCTTCTACGCCCGCGCCCCCGTGCGACCGCCCGCCCATCACGTCGTCGTTCACCACCACCCATTCGTCGAGGCGCGGCGGCGCGACCGACGCGATCGCCTCGACACCGCCTCCTGCGCGCGCCCCTGTTCCACGCTCACCGTGAGGTGCCGACGGCGCGCCATGGCGCGCACTGTGGCCCCGGCGGCGCACCAGCTGGGAGCGGGGGGGCGCCGGCGGTCGGCAGCGTGTCGGCCACCGCCATCAGCTCCACGTCGAAGACCAGCGTCGCCTTGGGGGGGATCACCGGCGGACGTCCCAGTTCGCCGTACCCCAGTTGGTACGGAATGATGAGGCGGCGCTGCCCTCCCACCTGCATCCCCTCGAAGCCCGCATCCCATCCCGCGATCACCCGCCGCGCCCCCTGCGGGAAGGCGAGTGGCGTGCGTGGCTGACCGTTGGGCATGGTGTCGCGCGACGAGTCGAATTTCTTGCCGTCGGTGAGCCACCCCGTGTAGTGGACATACACACAGGCCCGGGGGCGCATGGGTGTGCCGCTACCTTTGCGCATCTCCAACGTCTCAAGGGCAAAGGCGATCGTCGGCGTGCCGGGAATCGCGGGGATGGGAGAGGGGAGCGGAGCCCGGCGCGACGCGCAGGCCCCAGCCGTCATGGCCAGCACCGCGACCGGAACGAGAGGGAGGATTCGCATGCGCGCAACCTACCGCCATCGAGGGGTTCGATCCATGACGTCCAGTGGTGCGATCGCTGGTCGGGCTCGCGTCGCGCGCGTATCGGGGCTCGCCGTGGCACTCGGCGTGGTGATCCTCGCGATCGTCGCCGCGTGCGCCGGCTCGCCCAGCGCCGAAGCGCCGCTGCCGAGCCAGCTGGCGCTGGGCACCTGGGGGGGCGACGGCGCGGGCGTCACCGTCACCGACACGCTGGCCCACGTCCACGTCGGCTGCACCAGGGGCGACTTCCCTCGCCCCGCGGCGCTCGACAGTGGACGCTTCAACGTGGCGGGGCAGCATGTGCTGCGCGCCTTCCCCGTGCAGGTCGGCCCGCCGCTCCCCGCCCGCTTCTCGGGCGTCGTGCGCGGCAACCTCCTCACCCTCTCCGTCGCCGTCGACGACACCGTCGAGAAGCGGCTCGTGGTCCTGGGCCCCATCACCATCACGCTGGGACGCGAACCCAAGCTGGGGCCGTGCCCCATCTGTGTTATACCGGCGCGCATGCGGTGAGCGCGCAATTTCGTTAGGCACGCGACCGCGGGCGGCGGCGATGGCTGTGGGCCACGCACGCACGGCGGAAACCAAACGGGGCCCGTCACCAGGTGGTGGCGGGCCCCGCTGCGTCACGACTGCGGCTCACCAGCACTTGCCCGCGTTCAGCCGTGCCGGTCGTGGCTCTGTTCGTATTGCGCCTGCGCGTGTGTCCGCTCGGCCGCCTGCCCCGCGTCGCGCTTCTTCGCGCTCCGCATCGCCAGGTCGGTCGTGGTCGACGACTTCACCGCCGGGAGCGAGAGCAGCTTCTCCAGCGCCGCGCCGCCGCACGCGGTGCACGCCGCGGGCTCACGCCCCTTGTGGACGAGCGCCTCGAAGGTGTGCCCGCAGGCAGTGCACTTGTAGTCGAAGAGAGGCACGGTTGCGTCCCGGTCCGGCTACTTCGTCATCCCGAAGCCGCTCACCGTCAGCTCGACGTTGTGGCTCACGCGGATGCCGTACGTGCCGTCGAGCGACTTGAGCTTGTCGCCCGCGACGACGTCGAACTTGTCGAACGTCTTGACCGTCGTCCCGTTGATCACGCACGACGGCTTCCCCCCCTTCACCGACCACCCGACCTCGTTGGTGGAGGCGCCGGTGGCATCGGCCTGCTTGAGCGCTGGGGTCTTCTCCAGGTTGACCAACGTCTGCACCGCCGAGCCGCGGAACGTCTTGACCGAGTACGTCCCGTTGCCGTAGGCGATGCAGTACATCAGCGTCTCGGTATCGCTCTCGAGGTCGTTGCCGCCGATGAAGATCCCGTACGAGTGCGGGTGCGACGCCGTCATCTTGTGTTCCTTGAACGTCGCCTTGACGGTGTAGTCACCCGACGCCGTGTTGGCCGGGTTGTAGTAGAACGCGGCCGGCCCGACCGAGAGACGCAGGTTGTTTCCCTCGCTGGCGAACTTCGAGTCGTTTATCGTCTTCCCCTGGCCCAGCGGACGACGGTCGATGCGCCCCTTCCAGCCAGCGACGGTGATGCCACCCTTCACCGAGCGATCGGCATCCTGGGCGTGGACGGTGGTAGACGCCACCAGGGCGGCGATGGCCAAGATCGAATAGCGCATGGGGGGGCTCCGAGTGTGTGGACTGGCCCACATTGTCGCAGCGCGCACGCGGAGACACAAGCAACGATGGGATGTCGGGAGCGGTGTGACCAACCGGTATTGACTTTCCGCCCGCTCTGTTGAAAAATCAGCAAGGCTGAAATTTCAGCACGACTCGATCCCTCCCGTTGACCATGTCCAAGCCTTCTGCCACTGCCGACCTCACCCGCCGCGAACGGCAGGTGATGGACATCCTCCACCGTCGCGGCCCCTCCACGGTGAGCGAGATCATGGACGAGCTCCCCGACCCGCCGACCTACTCGGCCGTCCGGTCGATCCTTCGCATCCTCGGGGAGAAGGCGCTGGTGCAGTACCGCGAGGAGGGCCCCCGCTACGTCTACCTCCCGACCGCCCCCGCGAACGAATCGCGCGAGAGCGCGCTCGCTCACGTGGTCGAGACGTACTTCGCCGGCTCCACCGAGCAGGCGATCACCGCCCTCCTGCGTCTGAGCGATGCCGACATCGGCGAGCCGGAGATCGAACAGCTGCGCGCGCGCATCCGCGCCGCCCGTGCCGGAGGGCGCTAGCCATGCTCCCAATCCTCACCCCGGGGTCGCTCGCCCTCCTCGCCCTCCTCGGGAAGGCCACCCTCCTCCTCGTCGCCGCCTTCGGCGGTGCCGCCCTCCTGCAGCGGGCCCCTGCTGGGGCCCGCCATCTCCTCTGGCTCGCCACGTTAGGCGCCGTCCTCGCCCTCCCGGCCATCGCCACCTGGAGTCCGTTGCGGCTGGCGGTTATCCCCGCAACGTGGTACACCGCCGCCTCGGACGACCGCGCCCCAGAACCCGTGGTCAGGGCCGGCGACCCGGGGGCGGCGACATCGACCGCGGCGGCCGATCGTGCGACACCGGGCGTACCTCAACCGGCACCCATGGCGGCGTCGGTGCGAGAGACGCCGTTTGCGGGGGGCCTGGCGGCGGGGTCGTCGGCGCCTCGCTGGCAGCCCTCGGCGTGGCAGCTCCTCCTCACGATCTGGGCCGCCGTCGCCTGCGGCATCGGCGCCTGGCTCATCATCGGCTTCGTCAGTGTGCGTC
This sequence comes from Gemmatimonadota bacterium, assembly GCA_016719105.1. NCBI lineage: Bacteria > Pseudomonadati > Gemmatimonadota > Gemmatimonadota bacterium. Next base: position 34,837 of record JADKAQ010000044.1, read on the forward strand.
GCATCGTCCGTCGCGCCACCGTGCTCACCGCGCGCGAGTGGGGTGGGGCGCTCTACGACCTCGCCGACCGCCTCGGCGTCGAGCGCACGCCGCAGCTCGTGCGCAGCGAGGACGTGAAGATGCCCTTCGCCGCCGGCCTCCTCCACCCCACGGTCGTGCTCCCCGCCGAGTGCGACCGCTGGGACGACGCCCGCCGGCGCGCCGTCCTCCTCCACGAACTCGCGCACATCTCGCGCAACGACCTGTTAGGGCACACGCTGGGACGCGTCGCCTGCGCCCTGTACTGGTTCCACCCACTGGTCTGGAGCGCCGCGCGACGCTTGCGCCTGGAGAGCGAGCGGGCGTGTGATGACCTGGCCCTCTCCTGTGGGGTTCGCCCGTCGTCGTACGCCGAGCACCTGCTCGACATCGTGACGAGCGTGCGGGAGCCGCTCACGCCGGTCGTGGCCATTCCCATGGCCGACCGCAGGGAGTTCGAGGGGCGCATGCTCGCCATCCTCGACCCCGACGTCCGGCGGCAGGGCTCGCGCCGGCAGTCGATGACGGTGGTGGCGGGACTGGCCGCGCTCGCCCTCGTCGTCGGCGGGAGCGCTCCGGCAGCTGCACGAGCGGCATCGGCCGATCCGACGCTGCGGCGCCCCCCCGGACGCGACGCGCGCGTCTCGCGGGCGGCCATGGCCCCGCTCGCGTCCCCGGTGCCGGGGGTGACGCGTTCGGAGGCGTTCGCCTCACCGGTTCCCCCGGTGCCTCCGGCGGGGACGCTGGCCGGTGCCGCGTCGCCCGCGTCGGCCGCGTCGCCCGCGTCGCCCGCGGCGGCCGCGGCGCGGCCTGTGCAGGTGCAGCTGGATACGCGCCTGGCGCAGGCCGACAGCGGCGAGCGTGCGGCACTCCTCACGCAGGTCCTGCGTTCCGACACCAGCGCGAGCATCCGACGCACCGCCGCATGGGGGCTGGAGCGCTACGTGGAACGCGCCGACGTCACCACGGCGCTCGCCCAGGCGCTGCGTGGTGACGCCAGCGGCAGCGTGCGCGAGATGGCCGCGTGGGCGCTCGGCGGGGGCGACGACACGCCCACGGCTCGCGCCGGCCTGCTCGCCGCGTTAGGCAGTGACCGAGACGCGACCGTGCGTGAGACCGCCGCCTGGGCTCTCGCACAGGTGACGGACGACGAGCGCGCCGACGACGTGGAGCGGGCCCTGACGACCGCGCTCCGCGACGACGTCGCCGCCGTCCGGGCGACGGCCTTGTGGGCGATCGGCACCCTGGGCAACGGCAAGGCCCCCGCGACCGTGGGTGACGCGCTGGCCGATCGCGATCCCCGCGTGCGCAGCATGGCGGCCTGGGTCCTGTTCAGGCGCGAGGATCCCGCCACGCTGCCGGTCATCGAGCGCGCCCTTGGCAAGGAAGACGACCCGCGCATCCGCGTCGCCTTGATCCGTGCGCTCGGCACGATGGGCGACGCGTCGGCCCCGACGCTCGCCCGGCTGCTCGACTCCCCCGACCGCGACGTGCGCGCCGCCGTGGTTGCCGCCCTCGCCGGGCAGAACAGTGCGCCCTGGCCAATGCCCATGCCTCGCCCCCGCCCCTTTCCCTAAGGAGTGAAAGCAGGCGCTGCGCGCCGCGTCACCACGCGTGCACCAGCGCCTGTTCCGTCCCCTCATATGCTGAAAAATCAACCCTCCGCCTTCACCCGACTCGCCATGCTCAAGCTCCCCGTCATCTTTGCGTTAGGCGCCGCGACCGGCGGCGGAATCGCTGCAACGCGCGGTCATGCCGCCAGTATGGCGGCGACAGTCCCCGTGGTCGACGCGATCACGGCACCCAGCATCGTCGCCCCCGTCCCCGGCGCCACATCCTCACGCCCCATCATGGACGTGCGCGGATTGCTCTCCGCCCTGCACGGCCTCCCGGGCGTGGTCTGCGGACTTGCTGCCGAAGCCGCCTCGGGATGGGGGGGAGATTCGTGGATGAACGCGCCCGCCCCGCCGCTTGGCCCCGACGTATCGGCGCGCGTACGGCACTTCCCGCGTGCCCGGCTCACCCCCTCCGACATCCGCATGGTCCTCGACTCCGTCGCGTCGAGCGATCCGTGCGTTCGTGAGCTCTCCGTGCGACTGGTCGGGCGCCTCGACGCCCCCCTGGTCGAGGCGACGCTCCTCCAGCGTCTCGCGGCAACGCAGGCCGTGGCCACGCGTGAGGCGTCGGCCCTGGCGCTCGGGCTCGTGGGGTCGAAGCAGGCGATGGCGGCGCTGCAGGGCCTCCTGGGGGAGGAAAGCGATGGCCTGCGCGCCAACGCCGTCTGGTCGCTCGGGCGCCTCGACGACGCGCGGGTCGCCCCCGCCGTGCGGCGCGCGCTGCGCGATGATGCCGCCCTCGTGCGCGACGCGGCGGCATCGGCGTTAGGCATGCTGGAGGACCAGGACGCGGTCGACGAGCTGCTGCGCGTCGTGCGCACGGACAAGGTCGCCCGCGTGCGGCGCACGGCCGCGTGGGCGCTCGGCAACCTCGAGGAAAAGCGGGCCGGCGCCGGGCTGGTCGCGTCGCTGCGTGCCGAGACGGACGAGGAGGTTCGCGAGACCATCGTGTGGGCCCTGGGAAACATCGAAGCGACCGACGCCGCCCCGGCGCTGGCCGACGTGCTGCGGCGCGATGCGAACGGCGACGTGCGCGAGATGGCCGCCTGGGCGCTGGGGGAGCTCGAGGTCGCATCGGCCGCCGGCGCGTTAGGCGAGGCGGCGGGCGGCGACGCCGAGCCGTCGGTGCGGGCGACCGCCGCGTGGGCGCTCGGGCAGTTCGAGTTGCGGCAGGCACCGTCGGGGCTCATCAAGGCCGTCACCGATCGAGACCCGGACGTGCGCACGCGCGCCGCGTGGGCGCTGGCCGAGATGCACGATCCGCAGGCGATCACCGCACTGCGCGCGGCCCTCAAGGGCGAGAGCGCCCCCGACGCGCGCAAGGCGCAGGTCCGCGCGCTCGTCCTCTCGGGCGAGAAGTCCGAGGCGTTCTTCAAGGAACTGCTCACCTCCGATGATCCCGAGGTGCGCGCGGCCGCCGTTGGCGGGATGGCGGGGCAGCGGATGCACCCATGGCCGTGGCCCATGCCACGTCCGCGTCCCTTCCCGGAGTAGTGCTGCGTTGGCAACGACGTGATGAGGGGCGGGGAGCAGCTCTCGTGCTCCCCGCCCCTTCGTGCCACGGCGCTTCGTGAGTCGGCGCGTCGTGGCGCCGACGTGGACTCGCGGCTGGCGCCCGTCAGCGCAGGCGCGACTGGATGGCCGGCGCCATCGGCCGCAGGTCGCGCCCGAAGGCGAGGCTCAGCCGGTCGATCGCGTTGCTGCTGCTGCTCGACGGCGGCGTCACACCGTCCGTGTACGCGGCGCCACTCACCGTGTAGGTCGACGTCCCGGTCCCGGTGCAGAGGGTGCGCACCGAGTCCTTCACCCCTCCGGTTCCTGTGGTGTAGGTCCAGTATTCACTGCGATATGCGTTGAGCTTGGTCTCGCCCTTGCCGTTCACCAGGAGCATCAGCGGATCATTCGGCTTGGCCGGGTCGGCGGTGTACTTGAGCCGCGTGAAGGTGTAGTCGAACGACTCGTCGATCTTCATCGCGATCTGCCCCACGCCGCAGCTCGCCAACATCGCGACCATCGCCGTGGCGACAAAGACGCCCAGGGCGCGGCGCCGGCGCTTGATCACGAGCGGAAGTCCACAGAGGGGAGCGAGCAGGTACCACCAGCGCGAGTCACCGAGCCCCGCGCCGCTCGTGCGCCCGCTGATGCCGACCATCGAGCTGGCACCGCTCCAATCGAGCGTCATGCGCCCCTGCAGGCGAATCGTGTCGGCACGCAGGACCGTCATCGTCGACTGGAGCGTCATGTTCAGCATCCGAAGCGTATCGGCGACTTCCGGGCGCACCTGCCAGGTGTAGGCGCCTAACGCCCCAGCCGGGATCACGCTCTTCTTCCATGTCCCCGAGCTGGCGAGCATGTCCCACACCTGCGTCGCGTTGGCGACCGGATCCATCTCGACCGATGCCCCCTCGCGGTCGCACGTGAAGCGGAATCCGTTGTTGAGTCCCGTGATCGTCTTGAAGCGCCAGTCGCCCTCGGGGGGGCTCAGGTCGACCCGGTAGCCGAGCGTCCGCGTGTTGTTGTAGGGTGGGAGCGGATCGGTCCGCGTGACCAGCACCGCCACCTGGTCGGGGCGCTGGAGCAAGTGGCCCGGGATCTTCACGGTGTCACCGGTGGCCAGGTGCCGGTACGTGGTCATCGCCGCCGTCTTGTAGATCGCGACGAGCGTCCCGTTCGGCGACGACGCCGTGTCGAGAAAGATCGGCACCTGGTAGTTGGCAGCGAACGACGCCGTATCGCGCTTGAGGAAGTCCGTCTCCACTCCAAGGGTGAAGAGCGGGTCGCTGTCGTACACGCTTCGCCCCGCCTGCAGCGTCAGGGTGTAGTTCTTGCGCGAGACCAGCTGGTTCTCGTTGGGCCACGGATAGAGCGCAGCCGACACCTGCTGGCTGATGAAGTCCGGCCACCAGGTGTCGTGCGCCTCGGGGACGGCCGTGAGGAGTGCGGTGATCGGGTTCACCCCGGCCCGCACCGAGCTGTACATCTCCTTCACCTTGTCGTCGCCCCAGCGCTTGGTGATGTACTTGATGATTGGGGCCTTGCCGTAGCCCGAGTTGGCGATCATGTCCGGGTTGAGCCCCACCCACATGCTGTCACGCCAGCTGATGGCCGTCGGGTTGGTGAATGGGAGCGCCACCGCGGGGTGATAGCCGGCAATCCAGGTCGACGTCGCCTCGCCTAACCAGCGAGCGGGAGCGACGGCTGGCCAGTCCTTTCCCAGCAGGAATCCTCCCTGCGTGAAGTGGAAGAACTCGTGGATCACCGTCCCGGGAAACCACCCCAGGTCGACGTTGTTGGAGTTGTAGGCGATGTAGCCATTCTCGGGATCGACCGGAAACGGGAGGACGGAGTAGAAGCAGCCGTTCCAGGTCGCACGCACGAGATAGACTTCGATCGGCCACATCTGCCGGTGTGCGACGCTGTAGCCCATCGACACGACCTTGTCGTACGCCTGCTCGGCCAGGGCGGCCGTCTTCGTCACCTTGCGCGGCATGTCGGGGTCAGGGCCGATTCCCCACACGTCGAAGTGTCCGTTGGCCGACGCGGCATGCGTCAGCTGCATCAACCCGCTCAGCTCCGCCGCCCCTTTCAGGTCGCGCGGGTCGACACTTGCACTCGCCGTCGTCGCCAATCGCCCGAAGGAGACGCGGCTCATGGGAAGCCCCGATCCACCCCACGTGGACGGCCGGCCCTTGAGGGACACGGTGGCCACGAGGTAGCCGGACGATTCGGCGGCGGCGACGAGGTTCATCCCCATCGCCACCGTCGTGCTGTCGGCATACTCCACGACGGGGCGATGGATGGCGATGGCAGTCGTCCCCTGCACCGTCTTGTTGGTCTTGATGCGGACGCGCATCGGGACGACCCGATCGGCCGGGAGCCCGTCGATGAGGTAGCGCCCCGTCGCGCTCTGTTCGGGAACCGGGTCGGTGCGCAGCGTATCGCGCACCAACTCGATCGTGCTCGGATTCGACAGGACGCCAGCCGCAATGGTGATCGCCACGTCGCCGGAACCGAGCGTCCCGCCTAACGCGCCGATGTCACCCCGCGCCACCACCGGGCCGTCGGGATGCGAGACCACGGTGATCACCGCCGTCCCCTGCTTGCCGTCACTGGTCGCCGTGATCGTCGCCGAACCCGAGGCCACGCTGGTGACCAGCCCGCTGGTGGACACGGTCGCGACCGTGCTGGCCGAGCTGCTCCAGCTGATCGTGCGCCCGGTGAGCACCGTCCCTTGCGCGTCCTTCGTCACGGCCGTCAGCTGCACCGTGGCCGGCGGGACGAGCGTCGCCGTGGTTGGGGTCACCTCGACCGTCGCCACCGTGGGCGTCGACGGCGGGGGAGTCACCGGGGGCGACGACGAATCACCACCCCCGCTGCAGGCCGCGACCAAGGTCGCGGCGCAGAGGAGTCGAATGGACGCACGAAGCATGGGTGCGGTCCTCCACGAGGTCCCCGTTCCGCTCTGGGGGAGTGCTCGGAGGTCAGGAAGGCGTACGGTCCGCGAGCGCGCGCATGAGACGCAGCCGACACAGGAGTTGCGTCGTGCGAGACACCGAAGCGCTCGCGTAGCGGTAGGATCACGCTACACCGCCCTGCCCCCGTCACCTGTCAGGCGAGCACTGCTGTTACATGCGATGCGGGGGAAGCGCGATTGGGCGATCTCACCGATACCGTACGCGAGGTACAGCTCCGGAAGTCGTTGTCGTGGCGATGATTAGACCGCTGCATCTTGCGTGGTCAATCATCGAGCGTGCGCCCAGATGGGCGCGGATTCCCCCCCGTGTCGGTCGCCCGCTTTCCAATTTGCGCCCGTAGGCTCGTTTTGGCGTCCGTTTCTCCCCCCTTGCTCCTCACGTAACGGCAGGCCCTACACTCTCTCCATGGCCATGACGTCCCCCCATCACGCCCCGCCGACGGTCGATCGGAATCCCGAGCCGTCGTGGAAGGTCGGCGAGCTCGCCCGCAGGACCGGTCTGACGGTGCGCGCCCTCCACCACTACGACGAGATCGGGCTCCTGACGCCGTCGGGACGCACGCCCTCCGGACACCGGCTGTACACACGGCGCGACGTGGAGCGATTGCAGCAGGTGCAATCGCTTCGGCTGATGGGACTCTCGCTGGACGAGGTCAGGCGCATGCTCGACGGGGCATCGCTCTCGCCTCGGCGCGTGATCGACCTGCACCTCGCACGACTGCAGGAACAGATCGCCGCGCAGCATCGACTCGTCGAGCGCCTCACGGCGCTCGCCACACACCTGGACCAGGCGGAGGGCGTCTCGATGGACGACCTCTGCCGCATGATCGAGGCAATGACCACCATGGAGAAGTTCTTCACCCCCGAGCAGCTCGACACGCTGCGCCAGCGGCGCGAGGGGATCGGCGAGGATCGCATTCAGCAGGTGCAAGACGAATGGGCGGAGTTGATCCCCGCCGTGCGCGCCAAGATCGCCGCCGGCGTCCCCGCCGAGTCGCCGGAGGTCCTCGCGCTGGCCAAGCGCTGGATGGCGCTCGCGCACGAATTCACGGGGGGTGATCCGGCGATCGGAACGGCCGTCATGACGATGTACGCGCAGGAGGGCGACACGCTCCGGCAGCAGATGGGCGACCGTGTCCCGACGGCGGAGATGTTCGCCTACATCGGGAAGGCCAACCGCGCGATGAAGACGGTCGCTGGCGAATGACACGCGGGGGGCCGGGGGGCGCATCACCGCCCCGCCGCCGCCCGTATCCGCCCGTGAAAACCGAGACGGAAAAATGAAACATGCGTTCCATGCCGCCCGGTATCGCTTTGTGCCGCAACACTATACCACTTACATCTTCGGCGGCGCCTCGCGCCCGCCGGCCGGAAGGTTCTCCCGCAGGTAGCGCTGCAACAGGGTGTGGATGTGCACCGTCGTCCCATCCCCTTCGGAGATCGAGTGCGTCCGGTTGGGATAGACCATCACGTCGAAACGCTTGCCGAGCGTCACCATGCGATTGATGAGTCGCTCCGTCCCCTGGTAGTGGACGTTGTCGTCGCCGGTCCCGTGCACCACCAGCAGGCGCCCCTTGAGCCCCTCCGCGTGGTTGATGGCGGAGCCGAGCTGGTAACCCGCGACGTTGTCCTGCGGGAGCCCCATGTAGCGCTCCTGGTAGATGGTGTCGTAGAGGCGCTGGTCGGGGACCGGGGCCACCGACATTCCGACCTTGAAGACGTCGGGCTCGCGGAACATCGCGTTGAGCGTGTTGGTCCCCCCGCCGCTCCACCCCCAGATCGCCACTCGGCTCGTGTCGACGAAGGCGTGCGTCGCCGCGTACGCGCGCAGCGCCGCCGCCTGCTCGGCCGCCGTCGTCGCCCCCACGGCGCCATAAATCCCCTTCCGCCAGGCGCGCCCCTTGGGGGCCGGCGTGCCACGCGTGTCGAATGACATGACCAGGTAGCCCTGGTCGGCGATCATCCGGTGAAAGAGCGCGGCGCTCCCTCCCCAACGATCGGCAGCGGTCATCCCGGCCGGCTCGCCGTAGATGTGCACCAGGACCGGGTACTGCTTGGTGGCGTCGAACTGGGAAGGGCGCATCACGTAGCCGTCGACCGGGAGCCCCTGCGCCGTCGTGACGGTGAAGAATTCGGTGGCCGGCGCGCCTAACGCTGCGAGCTTGGTGCGCAGCGCCGCATTGTCCTCCAGCACGCGCACCACTTCATGCCCCGGGAGGCGGATGATCTCGGTGCGTGGCGGCTGGTCGAAGCGCGACACCGTGTGCAGCGCCCACCGTCCGTCCGGTGCAATATCGTAGCGATGCGTCCCCGGCTGGTCGGCGGGGGTCACGCGCGTCGCCGCCCCGCCCGTGAGCGGCACGCGATAGAGATAGAGCTGCGCTGCCGCCCCAGGCGACGCCATCACGTAGAGGATCCCGCCGCGCTCGTCGACCCCGGTGATCGTGGCGTCGTAGTCGCCCGGGGTCAGCAACGTCGTCGCCCCCGTCGCCCGGTGTACGGCGTACACGTGTCGCCAGCCGTCGCGCTCACTCTCCACCAGCGCCGCGCCTGCCGCGGTCGCCCCCGCGGCGCCTTTCGCCCCCTTCGCCCCCTTACCCCGCTTCACCCCGGGAGCGGTCGCGATCCAGCGCAGTTCCTGCACCTCCACCCACGCGCTGTCCGCATCGGTATAGAGCACCGTTCCACGCCCGGTCACCGCGTCTCCCACCCAGAAGTCGTTGCGGTTCTGCTTGCGGTTGAGGTGCTGCACCAGGATCGACGTGGCGTCGAGCCACTCCACCTGCCCGATGTAGCTCGTCGCGGTGTCACCCACCACATCGAGCCACGTCACCGCCCCGCCCGTGGGCGCCACCACGCCTAACGTCACCCGCGAGTTCGTCGTCCCCGCCTTGGGATAGGGGATGGGGGTCGTGGACGGATACAGCGAGTCGGTGTTGTTGATGAGCAGGAAGTCGCGCACCGCCGAGGCGTCGAAGTGCCAGAAGAGCAGGCGCTTGCTGTCCGGGCTCCACTGGAAGGCCTGGCGAATCCCGAGCTCCTCCTCGTAGACCCAGTCCGACGTCCCGTTGATGCTCGTGCGCGAGCCATCGTGCGTGAGCCGCGTGACCGCCCCCGTGGCCAGCTCCTCGGCGTACAGGTCGTGTTCGCGCACGTAGGCCACGCGTTGACCGTCGGGCGAGAAGGTCGCGAACATCAGCGTCGATGGCTTGGCATCGCCCCCGATCTGCTTGAGCGTGTTCGACGTGCGGTCGAGCACCCAGTAGTCGCCGCGCGTGTTGAGGCGCCAGACCTTGGTCGTGTTGGTGAAGAGGAGGAGCTTCGTATTGTCGTTGGACCAGGCGAAGCTCTGGAAGGCGAGCGGCGCGTTTGCGCCTGGCGGTGTGAGCTGCGCCGCGGTCACCAGGACCGTGCGTGCATCGGTCGCCGTCTCGTGGCGCACGATTTCACGCCCGCGCCCCCCCGGCGCCGGCTCCACCGTCAGGAAGGCCGTCCCCCCCTCGATCCAGCGCAGCTGCCCCACCCCGCGCGCGCTGAACTCGCTGGAGAAGATGCGTGGCACGGTGAGCGCAGCTGGCGACGCTGCGGGTGCCGCGGGTGTCTGGGCGAACAGCGCCGTGGCCAGCGTGAGCTGGAGCAGGGCGAGGGCGCGAAGTGTGGTGTGAGGCATGGCGCGCGACGAAAGGGGAGCGAGCAGGTCTCACGCGAAGGCGCGAAGACGCGAAGGAAGGTGCCGGAACGTGGCGCAGCCACAATCTGCGACGTGTTCGTGCGTTGACCACCCCACTCGCCAGATGCACTTTCTGCCACCCCACACTTCTCCCGAGCCATCCGATGCGCTTCACTCTCCGGCACTCGCCGATACTCCTCGCCGTGCTCTCGCCCGCGGTGCTCCTCGCGCAGGGGTCCTCCGCGGCGTCGCCCACCGCCAGCGTGGATTACCGGCGCGCCGAGCAGATGCTCACCTGGAACGCACTCCGGCACATCACCGGTGACCAGGTGGCGCCGAGCTTCTACCGCGACAGCACGCGCTTCTGGTATCGCGTGATGACGCCGCGCGGCGCGGAGTTCGTGACCGTGAATCCCGCGACGGGGGGGCGCGCCACGCTCTTCGACAACGCCCGACTGGCCGCCGCCCTCTCGCGCGCCGCCGATTCCGCCGTCGCCGCGGGGACGCTCCCCCCGGGCTTCACCTTTGCCGACGACGGACGCGACGAGAAGCACATCCACCTACGCCTGGGCAAGCGCGCCTTTGCCTGCGAGCTCGCGACCTACAGCTGCGCGAAGACCGATACCCTTCCCGACCGCCGTCGCTACGTGCGCTCCCCCGATGAGCAGTGGGAAGCCTTCGCGTCTGGCGCCAACCTCTGGGCGCGGCGTACCGGCGCCAAGGATTCGATCCAGCTCACCACCGACGGCGCCCCCGGTCATGCGTATGGCGTCACCACGCGTTCGCCGTCGCAGATTCGCATGATGATGCCGGACGTGCCGGAGGTGACCTGGTCGCCCGACTCCAAGCGGCTCGTCGTGGCGCGCGTGGATGAGCGCGGGGTGCAGAAGTTCCACCTGTACTCCTCCACCACCGCCCGCCCGACGTACTACGAGTACCCGTACGCCCTTCCGGGCGACTCGGTGGTCCAGATGACGAGCCACTACCTCATCGACGTCGCCGCCAAGTCGAGCCGGCGGCTGGAGGCGCCGCCGCAACCGATGATGTCGCTGTATTCGTTTGGCGGGAAGCAGGTGCAGTGGGGCCCGGGATCCGATCGCGTCTACTTCACGCACGTCACGCGCGGCCCCAAGAAGGTGGCGCTCATGGTGGCCGATGTCGCGGGCGGTACCCCGCGGACCGTCACCACCGACAGCGCCGCGTCGTACGTGGTGGGGAGCATCGACATCACCAATGGCGCCGTGAACTGGAAGCCGCTGCGGAGCGGCGACGTCGTCTGGTTCTCCGAGCGCGACGGGTGGGCGCACCTGTACCATCTTGGGGCTGACGGGACGGTCAAGCACCAATTGACCTCGGGAGACTGGGTCGTCACCGCCCTCGTGGGCGTCGACGAAACGCTCGGCCGCGTCTACTTCACGGCGCGTGGTCGCGAGGCGGGGCGCCACCCGGAGTACGACCTGCTGTACTCCGTTGGACTCGACGGCACTGGGCTCACCCTGCTCACGCCCGAGGACGCCGACCATGCCATCACCCCCGTCCCCTCGGGGAAGTACTTCCTCGACTCCTACTCGCGCGTCGACATGCCCGCCGTCTCCGTGCTGCGCGCCGCCGACGGGCGCGTGGTGAAGGAACTCGAGCGCGCCGACATCACGGCGCTTCGCGCCACCGGGTGGCGTTCGGGTGAGGTCTTCCGCGCCAAGGCACGCGACGGCGTCACCGAGGTCACGGGGGTCATCTGGAAGCCGTCGCACTTCGACTCCACGAAGACGTACCCCGTCATCGACCACATCTACCCCGGGCCGCTCATCTCGCCGGCCCCCAAGGAGTTCTTCCCCAACCGCCTCCCCTTCTCCTACTCCTTCATGGGGCAGGTGCAAGCGCTCGCCGAGCTCGGCTTCATCGTCGTGGAAATCGACGCGTTAGGCAACACCGGGCGGGCCAAGGCGCTCTACACCCGGGCGTACGGCGACCTGGGCGACAACGGGATCCCCGACCACGTGGCCGCCATCCAGCAGCTCGGCGCCCGCCATCGCTGGATGGATCTCTCGCGCGTGGGGATCTACGGGCATTCGGGGGGCGGCTTCTCGTCGACCGACGCCATGCTGCGCTACCCCGACTTCTACTCGGTGGCCGTCTCGACCGCCGGCAACCACGACAACCGCACGTACTATCACGGTTGGGGAGAGCGCTTCCAGGGGCTCCTGGTGAAGGACAGCGCACGCGCCACCGACAACTACGCCCCGGCGGCCAACAAGTCGCACGTGGCCAACCTCAAGGGGAAGCTCCTCCTCATCCATGGCGACATGGACGACAACGTGCACCCCGCGCACACCATCGCGCTCGTCGATGCGCTCGTGAAGGCCAACAAGCGCTTCGACATGTTCATCCTCCCCGACGCCACGCACGACCTCACCAACCACCCGTACGTCATTCGGCGCACGTGGGACTACTTCGTCGAGCACCTGCTCAAGGGGAAGGCGCCGGCCGACTACACGATTGCACCGCCGCCGATGTAGCGCCTCACCCGCACGTTCCGGCGCTCCCCTGGTGTGAGTTGGCAAGAAACCGCGAGACCTCGTCGAGCACGCGCTGCGGCTGCTCGCGATGCGGCACGTGCCCGCACCCCTCGAGGATCACGGCGCGCGACGGGCCGCCGACCAGGCTGGCGATGCGCGCCGGGTGTTGGACAGATCCGAACTCGTCGGCGTCGCCATGGAGCGCGAGCGTCGGGCAGCGCACGCGTCGCAGCTCCTCGTCGAGGACCCAATCCGCGTAGGCGGGATCGAGCCAGGTCTCGGTCCACGCGTCCAGCACCCACTGCGCCTTGTCGCCGTGATAGCGCGCCAGCCGCTCGAGCTGTCCCGCTTCGCGAAAGGCCGTACGTGCCGCGCGCACGCCATCGAGGGTACGCGCCTCGACGAAGCTCTGCGCCGATTCCGTGACGAGTGCCACGCTGGCGTCGTTGAACCGAGCCGCCGTTGCCACGGCCATTCCGCCACCCACGCTGTGACCGAAGAGGATCAGCGTGCGAAGCCCGAGTGCCGCGCGCAGCAGCGGCACCGCCCACGCCCCCTCGTCGTGAACGAACGGTCAGGGAGCTCGCCCGACAACGCATCCGACCGCCCGAAACCCAAGCGGTCGTAGGCCACCACGCGCCGTCCCGTTGCGGCGGCGAGCTGCGCGGGGAAGTCACGCCACAGGTCCACGCACCCCAGCGAATCGTGGAAGAGCAGGATGGTCGCGTCCCCATCGTCGGTGGGGACCGACGTCCCCCACGCACGCGCAAAGAGCGTCCCCCGCTCCGTCGAGATCCAGTGATCACTAGGGCCGGCAGGGAATTCAGGTTGCAGCTGGGACACGAGCTGGGGTCAGAGCTGGGGTCAGAGCTGGGGTCAGAGCTGGGGTCAGAGCCAAATCATCGGGGCCATCGAGAAGCTAGTGCGATGACGCACACCCCATAGGTCCCGGCGACCGTGATGGCCCCGCGACTCCTAGCGCAGGTAGAACAGCCAGAACCCCAGCGGCAGCAGCGCCCCCGCGGCCGTGAGCCACCCCCCGCGCCCCGTGATGCCGTACTTCCCCTTGAGCACGAAGAGCCCGGTCACCGCCAGGAGGATGAGCGACAGCGCATAGAGATCCGCGACGTACGTCCAGACGCGCTTCGGCTCGTTCAGGTGCAACTGGTTGAGCTCGTGCAGCACGCGCCGCGGCACCGTCGACTCGACCATCACCTTCCCCGACGGGAGGTCGACGTGGTACACCTGCTCGCCGTAGAACAGCTGCAACGTCTGCGGGTCGGGCTGGTAGCTCGACCGCGGCGGCTCGGTGAGCGCGAGTCGCGCCACCGCGAGGTCGACCATCGCCGGCGCCGAGTCGAGCGCGATCGGGGCGATGGTCGTGAAGCGCTTCGAGATCTTGTAGTTCGGGTTCCAGTCGGCAATGTGATTGACCGCGATCCCCGAGATCCCATACGCAATCGTCAGCGCGACGGCGAGGTACCCGATGTCGCGGTGCAGGACGATGCTCAGCCGACGCCACGACCAGCGCGGACCGCTCGCGCGGCGCGCGCGCTGGTCGTCCACGGGCTCCGGCATTACTTGACCCGCGCGCCCTCTCCCGAGAGCTGCACGTCGGTCACCGGCCCTTTCACCTTGGCCGGATCGAACGACGCGAGCGTCCCGCGTTCCTTGGCCACTTCGCGCGCCTGCGCGACCGCCTGTTCGCGCGTCAGCGACTTCACCTTCACGACCCCTTCGGCCAGGACCGTCTTCCCCTTCGCTTCCTGCGGGAAGGTCATCACCCCGTCGTCCACCTTGAAGCGCAGCGACTCGAAGGCCTTGTCGCTGGCGATGCGAATCCAGCAGCCGCGCTCCTCACAGACTTCGATGATGAGCCCTTCGACCAGGACACGCTTGCCGTCCCAGGCCGCGGGGTCCTTGAGGATCGACGAGATGGGGGTGGCGTCCTTGAGCGTCAGCGCCTTGCCATAGTCCTTCGACTGGGCGATCGCGGTGCTGGCAGTCAGCGCGACAAGGGCGAGCGTCAGGGCAGCGGTTCGGACGATGTTCATGGTGGTGGTGATGGACGGGCACATCGAGCCGCGCGTGCGCGGCGACGGAGACGCAGCAACGGGGCGCAGCAGCGGCGGCCGCGCCCCCCGATGAGTATGCGCCGGAATCACGCCGATGGCTGTCAGCTTTCGTCCGACGTTGCGCGCGCCTGCGGCGACCCGCCCTACACCCGCCGGAACGCCAGCACCCCGTTCTGCCCCCCGAAGCCGAACGAGTTCGACAGCGCCCCATCCACGCGCACGGCGCGCGCCACGTTGGGCACCACGTCGAGCGCAATCTCCTCGTCCGGCACTTCGTAGTTGATCGTGGGCGGGATCACGCCGTGCTTGATGGTCAACACTGTCGCCGCCGCCTCAATCGCCCCCGCCGCGCCTAACGTGTGGCCGATCATCGACTTGATCGAACTCACCAGCGGCGGCGTCTCGCCAAACACCCGGCCGATCGCCTTGGCCTCACTCCGGTCGTTGGCCGGCGTCGACGTCCCGTGCGCGTTGATGTACTGCACGTCGCCCGTGCTCATCCCCGCGTCGCGCAGCGCCAGCTCCATCGCCCGCGTGGTCCACGTCGCCTCGGGATCGGGCTGCGCCAACCCGAACGCATCGGCCGTCATCCCGAACCCCGCCACCTCGGCGATCGGTTCGGCGCCACGGGCGCGCGCGTGCGCCAGCGTCTCGAGGACGAGCACCCCTGCCCCCTCACCCATCACGAAGCCGTCGCGCGTCTTGTCGAACGGGCGGCTCGCCTTGGCCGGGACGTCGTTGCGCTTCGACAGCGCCCCCATGGCCGAGTAGCCGTTGAGGACGAAGGGGGTGATGGTGGACTCCACCCCGCCCGCCAGCATCACGTCGGCCTGGCCGGCGCGCAGGAGCAAGAGCGCCATCCCGATGGAGTGCGCCCCCGTGGCGCACGCCGAGAGCGCGGCGAAGTTGGGGCCATGGATCCCGAGCGCGATCGCCACGTTCCCCGCCGGCATGTTGGGGATGACTTTCGGCACGCAGAACGGGCTGATCGCCTTGGGCCCCCGCTGCAGGAAGCCGGCGTGGTTCTCTTCCAGCTCGTTGAAGTCCCCCGCCGCCGTCCCCACGCAGCAGCCCACGCGCGCGCTGTCCATGCTCGCGAGGTCGAGCCCCGCGTCCTTCACCGCCCCCATCGCCGCGGCGACCGCCATCTGCGAGTTGCGCCCCATGCGCCCCGCCAGCTTGCGCGTCATGTACGCCTGCGGGTCGAAGTCGCGGACCTCGGAGCCGATCTGCGTCTGGTACTGCGATGCGTCGAAGGCGGCGATTGGCGCCACCCCCGAAACGCCAGCGGTGAGCGCACGCCAGAACGATTCGCGCGTCGACCCGATGGAGGTCACCACGCCAATCCCCGTTACGACAATTCTCGATCCATCAGACATCCACAACCCTCATCCCGCAGCAGGTCCAGCGCGAAGTATCGCGAGGGTGATGCAGTTTTTCCATCGCACGGGCATCACCCGCCCGCGCCCATCTCCCGCGCCACGTCGCCGACGGCCTCCACCAGAGCGTCCACCTCCGCGACGGTCATCACCGTCGACGTGACGAACATCCCGCGCGCGGCGCAGGCAAAGCCGCGCTCGAGCAGCGCCAGGTGCAACAGCCGGGCGTGCTCCGCGCTCCCGGCGGCCGCGTCGCGGTAGTCGCGCACCGGCCCGTGCCGAAAGTGCACGTGCCCGAGCGACCCACTCCCCGTCACGCACACGGCCACGCCGGCGGCGTCGAAGGCACGCTGCAGGCCGTCGCGCAGGTGGCTGCCTAACGCGTTGATGTGATCGAGCGCCTCGTCAGTCAGCAGCTCCAGCGCGGCCAGCCCCGCCGCCATCGTCACCGCGTTGCCGTTGAACGTCCCCGAGTGCCCCACCGTGCCACGCGCGCGCGGATCGAACGTGGCCATCACGTCGGCACGCCCGCCAAAGCCCCCCACCGGGAGTCCGCCGCCGATGATCTTGGCCACCGTCGTCAGGTCGGGGGTGATGCCGTACATCGCCTGCGCCCCGCCGCGCGCCAGGCGCAACGTGATGATCTCGTCGAAGATCAGCAGGACGCCACACTCGGCCGTCACCGCGCGCAGCCCGGTCAGGAAGTCGCGGTCGGCGGGAATCACTCCTGCCGCCGTGAGGTGCGGCTCGACGATCACCGCGGCGAGGTCACCGGCGTGCGCGCGCACCAGGCGCTGCGCCGTCTCGAGGTCGTTGTACGGGGCGACCAGCACGTCGCCCACCACGCCGTCGGGGACCCCCGGCCCCTGCGCGCGCCCCTCGGGATAGGGGGGCGCATCCATCCCCGGCGACACGCTCACCTGGGCCACGTCGGCCGAGCCGTGGTAGCCGCCTTCCATCTTGAGCACCTTGGCGCGCCCCGTGAAGGCGCGCGCCGCGCGAATGGCCCCGATCACCGCCTCCGTCCCCGAGTTGCAGAAGCGCACGCGCTCCATCGACGGAACCCGTCGGCGGATCTCCTCCGCCAGCCGCAATGCGGCTTCCCCCGGAAACGGGAAGGCCGTCCCCTGCGCGGCCTGCGTTGCGATCGCCGCGGTGATGTGCGGGTGCGCGTGCCCGTGGATGAGCGAGGTGAAGTTGCCGAGGAAGTCGACGTACGCGTTGCCGTCCACGTCCCACATGCGCGCGCCGGCGCCGTGCGACATGAAGGTCGGGTAGGGGAGGAAGAAGGTCCCGGTGCGCGTGTCGCCCCCGGGAAAGGCCTCCACGGCGCGCGCGTACAGGTCAGCCGATCGCGGCGTGCGTGCCGTGTAGCGCTGCAGCAGCTCGCGTGCGAAGTGCGTCGTAGCCGCAGCGGACGTCGCGGCAGCAGTGGCGGCAGTGGTAGCCGTCGTTCCCATGGTCAGCCCTCGGCGTGGTGGATTCGAGTGCTGACCAAAGTGCGGCGCGTTGCGCCATCGCGCGAGCCGCACGCGAGGCCGTGGACGAGACTGTGGACGAGGGCGTGGGCGAGGCGAGAAGCGATTCCGCCGCGCTGCGACGAACCGATCTCCGTCCGTTTACAGCGAGGGGAGCAGCTTCCTCGACGCCTTCAGCAGGTCACGGAGCCCTTTGCGCGCGTCCTTGCCGCGCCCTTCCTCACCGGCCGACGTGTGCTCGCTGGCGAGCGCCGAGCGCCAGGTCTCGATCCAGGCTTCCTGCAGCGCCACCGTGGTGGGGAAGCGGTCGGCGGCGTTGAAGGCGAGCGCGCGCGAGATCCAGGCGCGGGCCGGTGGCGGGACGCGCGACGCCCACGAGGCGTTCCAGTCGATCCCCTGCTGCTGGCGCCACAGCTGCAACTCCGGGTCGTGCGCGATGAACGGCAGGTGCCCCGTGAGGGCGAAGAAGGCGACCGCGGCGATCGCATAACGATCCACCCCTTCGTCCTGCGGCACCCCGCGCAGCTGCTCCGGCGCCGCGAAGGCCAGCGTCCCCGCCGCCCCGCTCTCGCCAGGCGCGGAGGCGATGCCGAAGTCGGCCAGGCAGCATCGCCCGCTGCGGTCGAGGAGGATGTTCTCCGGCTTGAGGTCGCGGTGCACCACTCCCGCCGCATGCGCCGACGACACGCCATCGAGAAGCGCCTCGAGCTCCGGCCCAACTTCGGACAGCGGGAGCGGGCCGCGCGTGGCGACGAGGTCGGCCAGCGACCCGCCGGGGGTCAGCGGCATCGTGAAGTACGCCACTCCCGAGCGCTCGGCGAACTCCAGCACCGGGACGATGCGCGGGTGGGCGAGCGATGCCACGAGTCGGGCTTCGCGGCGCAGGCGGGAGACCGCGCGCGGGTCCTGGGCGATTTCCGGATGCAGCGCCTTGAGGGCGACCTCGCGGTTGAGCGCCAGGTCGCGCGCCTTCCAGACCGCCCCCGAGGCGCCGTGCCCCAGGCGTTCCATGAGTTCGTAGTCGAGCCCCGTGGCCGCACGCAGTCGCGCCTCCTGCTGCGCCGCCGCCGTGGCCGGGTCGGTCTCGTGTGCCGGCGTCACCGGCCGCACGCCGAGCCCCGCGAGCGACGACTCGCCGCCGATGGCGCGATCGAGCGTCTGCAGGAGCGCGGCAACCGACGGAAAGCGTGTGTCGGGATCGGTGGCCGTGGCCCGGCGCAGCACGTCGCGCACGCTGCGCGGCACGTCGACGTGTGCCTCGAGGGCGCCTAACGCTTCCTCGCCGTCTGGACCCCACTTGCGCCCCGTGATGCTGGCGACGATCAGCGCCCCCAGCTGGAACTGATCGGTGGCTGGCGTCGGCACCCACCAGCGCCCGCGTGCCGCAATCGCCGGGAGCCACTCCGGGGCAGGGACCACCCACTGCAGCGTCGGCTGCTTGCCCGGGGGGAGTGCAGCTGGCGGGAGCGCCCACTGCCATCCCAGCAAGTAGTGCTCGCCGGCGCGCGTCATCCACGCCCCTTCGCAGTTGAGCGCGCCGTGCGTCTCCCCGTTCTCGTGCAGCATCACCAGGCACGAGCCCAGGCTACGCAGGCGCGTCATCGACGTCTCGACCGTGTCCGGTCCCTGCGTGCGGAGCTGCGTCGCCAGCGACCAGCCGTCGATCCAGTGCCGCACGTAGCCCGGTCCGCGCAGCATCAGGTCGTTGCGGGGCCAGTAGACATAGGTCGTCGGAATCGCCCGGTGGCGCCGGTTGCCCAGGGCGCGCGCCTCGGCGGTGAGCCAGTCACGGTGCGCCGGATCGGGGGCGGTGACCAGCGAGAGGGTACGGCCGAGCGGATCGATGACCTGCTGCGTGTGTCGGTGCTGCCCGATGAAGACCCCATGGGCCCCCCATTGCCACTCCTTGGGGAGCTGCCAGTCGTGCAGGTGCGGCGGGCGCTCGGTGGTGGGGTGGTAGGGCGAGCTGTCGACGTCCGGGGCGCCGTCCCGATGGGTCGGGGCGGAGCCGGAGGCGTCGGGGGCGGGGGGCATCGGGGGCGACTGTGTGAGCATCTCCTTCAGGACGAACGTCTTGGGGGGGACGATACCGGGGGAACACCCACGAATGGTGTCGGCGGACGCCTCATGTTTCTCGGCAGAGAGTCTCGCCAGGGGTCGGGGGCGGCTCCTGCCGGGTGAACGCGGGAGGAATGCCGGAAACATCCCGAAAGAGCGCGACGGTCCGGTCAGAGCCACGGCTTCCCGACGTCTGGGGGATATGCCCCGGCCCCGACATCACTCCGGCGCCCTCGTCGCGCTCGCTGCCGCAGCCTGCGTCCATGCTCCGCCGGCAGCCGAACCAATCCAGCCCACCCTCCGCGACCGATTCCCGGGCGCCATCGCGCGCTACGCCCCCCCACCATCGCCCTCAACCACGATTTCCTGGCGCGCCGATCGGCCGGAATCGGCGCGGGACTCCCTGGTCTGGCAGCGGTGGGTCGGCACCGGGTGGCTCCCGCGTCAGGTGGCGCAGCTCGGGACGCGGTGGCGCCTCCCGGGCGGGATCGTCGTGCAGCTCTCGAGGTGTCGCCCGTGGCGCGACCACGATGAGGCGAGCTGGTCGCGCGAGGAGCGGCGGATCCTCGTCTGTTACGAGTTCGCCTCCGAACTGCTCGCCATGGCGCAGTCGGCGCAGCTCCCGCCCCGCGCGGGCGGCGCGCCGGATGCGATGACGCTCGCGGACTATCGCGACCAGCTCCTTGCCGGCATGGAGGGCTTCGCCCTCCACCACGAAGTGGGGCACATGCTCGCCGGCATGCTGGGGCTTCCCATCACCGGACGCGAGGAGGACTTCGCCGACCAGTTTGCCCTGCTCCAGCTGCTCGCCGACTCGGGCGCTGCGCCGGCGCAGCTCGACGGCCCGCTGTGGCACTTCGGCTTCCGTCGCGTCACCACGAGCCACCGCCCCGACGACCCGCATGCGTCGCCCGCCCAGCGCATGGCCAACTGGGCCTGCTGGCTCGTCGGCAGCGACCGCTTCTCGTCCGCGCATCTCGAGGAATGGGCCGGGCTCTCCGAGTACCGGCGCTCGCGCTGCCAGTCGGAGTTCGACCTCCTGCGCCGCGCCATTGAGACGATCACGGCACCCCACAGGCGCTGAGTGGCCGCGCATGCCCACGGCGCCGTGACCGCGAGCGCGAGGACGCCTCACCGTCATGCATCGCACATCATGTCAGACTCGCGCCGCCGTACCGTCTCTCCCGTGGGGCCGGGAGCGAGTGGTGAGGAGTGAGGGTGGTGGTGCACTCGTCTCCCGCGTCCCCAATTCGCCCGCTGAACCTCACCTCGTGCGCACCTCGCCATGACCACTTCCTACTTCGCTCGATGCGCCACCGCCCTGGCGTGCGCTTGCGCCGCGTGGATCTCGCTGCTCCTCATGGCCGCCGACGCCCGCTCGACGAGCCAGGCGGCCGTGATCAGCGTCCTCACCCTCCTCGCGGTGTCGGCCTCGATGTGGTTCGTCGGCACCCTTACCGATCGCGGTGACGGCGACGTGCTGCGCCTGGGGGGGAGCCGGACCCTCGACGCGCAGGTGGCGGTCACCCGCGCCCTGCGCGAGGTCCCGGGCGCGGCCAGCAAGGGTGAGCTCTTTGCCCTGCTGGCCGAGCGCGAGCGGCCGCTCACGCTCGCGCAGCTGGAGCGCACCCTCGCCGATCTCGAACGCGCGGGCGTCGTCCTTTCCGACTATGACGAGGCGTGCGGTGAACGCGCGTGGCGCCTGGCGACGCTGCGCCGCCGCGTGGGCGCGGCGAGCGTCACCTGACGACGCGCCGACGGCCGGCGACGGCGCCGATGCCTAACGGCGCCGCGACGGCGCCGATACCTAACGACGCCACGACGCCGCCGAGTCGTGCGGCATCACCGCGATGAGTTCGAGCGCCGTGGAGTCGTCGCCGCCGCCGTCCAGTTCGCGGACGATCCGTAACGCGCCGACAGCCACAACCGTCGTTCCCGAACCCCCGTCAGCTCCACGCCACGCACCAGCAGCTCCACCGTGGGGACGGGGCCCGCCAGCGTGGTGGTCATCCCCAGGGCGCGCGCCGTCACGAGCCGGGTGCCGACCGCCATGCTCCACCACGCATCCCCGATGCGCCCCCCCACCGGCAGCAGCAGGAGCGAGTCCCGCTCGGCGACGAATCGCAGTCCGTCAGCTGCACGCACATAACGCGCGGAGTCCGTGGCCCCTGCCGCGCCGGCCGTCGGGAGCCAGCGCCTGGCCAGCACGATCGCCGAGTCGCTCGCCCAGACCACCGAGTCGCGGCGCACGATCACCCCGGCTCGCGCGTAGGTCAGCACCGTGTGCAGCGCCAACGTCGGCGAACGGCGCGCCGTTTCCCGCGGCGACCCGTGGTGCGCCACGCGGCCGGAGAACACGTCGGCCACCGGCCACAGGAGCGGGGCATCGCGCAGCGCCACCGTTGGCTGCAGCGACAGCGAGGGAGATGGCAGCGCGACGGGGAGTGCCGTCGACTCCGCTGGCGACGGGTTCGTCGTGACCAGCATCATCCAGATGAAGGCCACGGCGGCTCCGAGCGAGAAGGCGATCGCGTCGCGTCGCGTTATCGGGCCTTGATCCTCGTGCACGCGCCACTGCCGCGTGCGGTGCTCGTGCAGGCGCTGGCGCAGCCGCTCGCGCCCGCGCTGGGCGAGGCGCAGCGCGAAGGCGCGCGCGACACTCGCCTGTGCTCGCGCGATCGCCAGGCCCCCGGCCATCACCCGCCGAGCGCGCAGCCAGCGTCCCGGCGACCTGGCCCACGGTTCCAGCAGCGCCGCCCACTGCCCCGACGTGAGGCGGCGATCGGGGTGCGCATGTCCCGCCACGAAGGTCTCGTGCAGGGCCTCGCGAACCGCGCGCGGGAGGCGCTCGATCGCCGCGTGTGGTGCCGGTGTTACCAGGAGGTTCGCGCGCGACGGGGAGTGCGCATAGAGCCCGGCGCCGATCGCGTCGCGCAGCGTATCCACCGGGGTTCCCTGCACCGGGTCGCGTCCGCGCACGGCAAACGGGTGGATCCCCAGCAGGAGCTGATAGATGATCACCGCGAGGGAAAAGGCGTCCCAGGAGGGGGCAAGCGGCATGTCGGCACCCGTGCGGCCACCAGCGGGGGGTGTCGTTGCCCTTCTGCCGGTGTGTAGTCATCGGTCCGCACCGGGGCGGAAAAGCGAAGCGTCCCCTGTTCCGTCACCTGCACCGAGTCGCAGTCCACCAGCGTCACGTGCCCCGCGAGGTCTGCGCCGTGAGTTCGGAGAGCCGTACCGCCCCGCGCACGCGCGGGATCGCGACCCCCACGAAGTCGCCGCCCTCCGTCGTCACCAGTTCGGTCGGCCAGGCCACCTCCCATCCTTCGTGCCGCGACGCACGGCATGCCGGGGGGTGCCGCACCAGGTATTCCGCGCGCTCGCGCCGAGCGTCGCGCGCGCCGGGACTGCTGCCAAAGCGATAGAGCTTGACCGCCAGTGGACTTCCCGCGCATGCGTGGTCGTGCAGCGCCCCTTCGCCCCCCGTGGCGAAGGGAAAGAGGAAGAGCGTGTTGAGCCTGCCGCCGATGAGCACGTCCATCGGCTACTGCCCCGGTGCTGGCGTCCGTCGCACCGCCAGCAGCAACGTCTTGTCGTCGGGCTCGTCGCGCAGGGCGGGCAGTTCCGGCGCGCCGTCGCGCAGGAAGCTCGCCCAGATGCGTGCCGCGGCCATCGGCGCCCCGGCGTCGCCGCCGTCGAGCAGCCGTTGCAGTGTCTGCACGTTGGGGGTGAGGAAGGGGGCGTGCGGGACGTTCGTGCTGGCGTAGCGGCCATGTGCGGCGTCGAACGATTGGCACTCGAACGCCACGCGCTCGCACCCGTCGGTGAGCAGCGCCACCGCGTCGGCGCGGCCGAGGAGCATGCGTGACTCCAGCAGCTGCGCGTCGCGCCGCCAGCCGCGCGAGGTGATGAACTGCGTCTCGCCGGCATGCTCCCCACGCTGCGGCTGCGTCACCCCTTCCCAGACGCCATCGTCCCACAGCACCGCGCAGCGCCCATCCCCCACCTGCGTGACGAGCACGACGAAGGCGTTGGCGTACACCAGCGTGAGCGTGCAGGCGAGGTCGTCGCGCCTGGCCCGATGCTGTCGCGCCACGCGCAGCACGTACGAGCGCACGCAGCGCATGATCACATGGGCGTCGTCCCGCCACTCCGCGGCGCAGGTGACCGGAACCCCCCGGGTGCGCTGCCTGAATCGCACGATGTCGCCGAGGGCCTCGATTCCCGCCGCGACGGCCACGCGCGCCCCGGTTCCGCCCATGGAGGCCGAGCTGGCGCCGTCGGCTACCGCCAGGAACAACTCGCCCGGTCCGCCCACCGCCGCGGCGCAGGCATCCTGCATCGTCTTCGTTCCGGCCTTCGCCAGCGCCCCGCCGACGCAGGCACCGATCACTCCCCACGTCGGGGAGGCGATCCCCACCACCTGTTCCTGCGGTGCCGCGCCGTCCGGCGCCTCCACGCTGCGGGGAGCGCCGGTCATATGGTGTGCCGGAAGAAGCTCGGTTGGTCGAGCTGCACCACCTCGCCCTCGCGGCTCGCCGTGATGCGCTCGAAGGAGGTACTGAGCCACTGGAAGAAGTCGCCGAAGTCCTGCGCGGCGAACCCCTGCACCCGTTCGGCGCCGAACAGGTCGCGGAGCACGTGCAGCGCCCCTCCCGTGGTGCCGAAGGCCCAGGCCGTCTGACGTTTGCTGCTGGCGGGGTCGGCCAGTTGCGCGCGGAGCGCGGCCAGCTCCTCCGCCGAGTTGGTCGGGGCACCGTCGGTGACGACCAGCAGATAGCCGCGGTAGCGCGGCAGTCCCACCTCGTCGTACCAGCGCTTGCGCTCGGCCAGGAGGGCCAGGGCGCGCGTGACACCGCCCACGAGGTCCGTGCACCCGCCACCCAGCTGCAATGGCTCCAGCGGCACCTCGTCGAGCAGGTTGAAGGGGCGATGCAAGGCAATGTCACCGTCGAAGCGGACGACGGCGACATCGAGGCGTGCGGCGGTGGTGGGGTTGGCGCGGACCTGCGCGACGAAGCGTTCGAGGCCGGCGTTCACCTCGGCGATGGGGGAGCAGTCGCCGCCGCCGCAGGCCATCGACGGGGAGGTGTCGATGACGAGGACGAGGGGGCAGCGTTGTTCGTAGGAGGGGGGTTGGGTGCCGCCGAAGGCGGGGGTGGGCATGGGCTCGGCTCCGAGGTGGTGGTGCTTCGGAGAACGAGAGCCGTTCGTCACTCTGACGCGCGAAACAGCGCTCCCGGGGGACCGAGCAATCGGGTGTTGGGGCGATCCGGACTGTCAGATCGCAGTCCGGCGGGCGTCTCACGGGCATGTTCCGACGACCCGGACGCCCGATTCGGCTCAAAGCCCCAACAGACGTGCGCCGTCAGTCGGGTACCAAACGGAGATCGCCAGCTGCCAAGCGGCCCTGCAGGGTGCGCAGAACGTCTCACGCGCAGTGGCGGGTCTTGCAAGGAGGCGACATCTTCCCTCCGAGCCTCCTCGAAGCCGGGGTTGGCTTCCAGCGCGTCGGTATCTCGTGCAACGGTTGCGTACTACGGGAGGAGATGCATCGACACGCAAAGACCCGGCGAGCGCGGACCCGCTGAATGTCGGGCAGGCCTCATTCACCCTGCTTCCCGGACCCAGACGAGGAACTCGTCTTCTTCGCGGTCGCCGATGCGTACGCCGTTGCCACAAGGCAGCTGCAACGCGAACGCCCCACCGCTGGCTGCGCGATGAAGCACCAGGATTGGGAGGCGCTCGCCGTCCCGCGCATGGTGCGTGATGCGTGGCGAGCGCTCGAGCGGAGGGGACTTGACCCATCTGCACCCGAGTCTCGCGAGCGGCTGCTGGCTAACGTCCGGGGAAACGCCAAGTGGCGCTGGAAGGACCTCGCCCGGCAGTGCGGACGTTGCCCAAACCGCGGACAGGTGCACCTGCAGGACAATTCGGTCGGTGCCGGTGATCCACTCGGTGAGGTCCTCGACATCGAGGGCGTCACGGGGCTGGATGCACAACGACTCGTGATCGATTCGAGCGGGATCGAATCGCCGCTCGACGACGAACGCGAAATCGGAGGTGATGGTCCAACGGCTGGCGACGACGGCGAAGCGGAGGAGCCTACCCCTCGTGAAGCGCTCGACGCGCTTGTCGCCGCCGTGACTCTCACACTCGATGCGTTTTCTTCGCGCGGTGCAGAGGAAGCGCTCGCCGCAGCGGCCTTTCGCTGCGACCTCGAGGGACGCGTCCGATCCTCCCTCGCCCCAGAACGAGCGCGCACGTCGCGTGTCTCCATTGAAACTGCACAGCAGCACGTGAGCCGGGCCGCCCGGACCCACGCTCGCGCGATCCTCGAGGAGCTTGTTTCGCCCGACGGACCGCTGGCCGTTCTGGCCAACGCTCCATACGCCGTGGTGTCGGTGCGCGCCGCAACGCGCTACCTGTTTGGCGAATTGCGTGCGGACAACGCGCGCAGCGACTCGGAAGACCGGGACAACATCGTGCGTTTGCTGGCGCGCGCACAACGCGCCGGATGCGACCGCGAGACGCTGGCCGGCCTCTGCGACTACGCCGACGTCACGCTCAACGGGGTAGGGTCGCGCACCTCGGGCGAGGACGGCGATGGCTCACACCGCAGGAGGTCACCGCCTTCGCCGAGGCGGCGATGAAGGACAACTGGATGCGCGCACGCACGCAGCACGCGCTACTGACAAGCGAGGGGCGCAACACTACCTCCAGCGAACTTCGGGGCTACTCGCCAGCGGTCGCGCGGACGAGGAGGGCGCAATGACTGATCCACACGACGCGCTCTCCGGTTTTCTCCGGAAGCTGGGACACTTGCGCGCGCGGGCCAACGAAGGCCCTCCCGAGGAAGCGGCGGCGCGAGAGTGCCTGTGGGTCGAGTTCTCGAGACTCACGCGCCTGGTCGCGCCGACGAGTTCCCATCCCGAGGAATTGCCGTTGGCCGCATCGACAGCCGAGCGCAGCGAGGTGCGGTTCGAGTCGTGGAGCTTCCCCGGTCTGGACATCGAGTGCGAATGGCTGCCGAGCGACATGCTGCGCGTCATGCTGGCGCCCCAAGTGGGAGGTGCGCTCGTCTCCGTGGAGTGCGCGGCCCAAGGTGGTTCGTTCGCCGAGGTGGCCAGCAGCACCACTTCGGGGGGAGGCTTTGTCGACCTGGGACCGATTGCCCAATGGCCGGAGCCGGAGATCGGTGGCGCCTTCGCATTGCGTATCGAGCTCCCGGCCGAGCGCCGGGACTCCGGGTCGTCCCGACCGCTGACATGAACGTGGCGCGTACTCCGTCCTGGCGCACCCCGCTCGACATCGGCAACCTCACGCTCGCCGTGGAGCGATTGGTCGCTTCATTGTCGCGTCATCCTGCCAGTGCTGGACGCGCGGAGGAGTTGGCGCAGTTTCGGATGTTGCTCAGCGCTGTGGAATGGCGCGTGCCACCCGACTCGGTGCGCGCGGCGCTTTCTGCGGCCAGTGCGGCTCCGTCGAGACAGCGCGCCGAACTGGTGGCCACGCTCCGCGGAATCCCGGTGGATCTGGACGCGTCCCCAGTCGGTGAGTGTACCGCGCTGTTCAGCGTCGCTGACAGTAGCGCCGCGACGGCGCTGCTGGTGTCCGCCGATGTGCAGCTGACGGGCAGCACCTCCACCCTCATCGGCGCGGCAGACGAAGATGGAAGTCCGCTGGATGTATCACTCGGACGCGCCTTCAATGGTGCCACCCGGGCGGCCCTTCGGGAGATTGCACTTCGGCTCGGTGGCGATCCACACGCGTGGGATCTCGCTCGCCTCGTGAGCATAGACGGCTACCTCCCGCAGGTATCGCGTCCTCTGCAGGGCGCGTCGGTCGGCTTGGCAATCGCGGTCGCCGCTCTTTCGCGTTTGTCCAAGGTCGGCATCGACAGGAGCGACGCCTTCGCCGCGAGGGTGCGACCCGACGGGGCGCTGCTCGGTGTCGGCGACGTCTCGCTCAAGGTGCACGCGGCCATCCACGGCGGGGCGAAGCGGATCTTCCTTGCGCCGTCCGATGTCGATGAAGTGCCACCCCGAAGTCGCTTGAGAAGCGGCAAAGTGGAGATCGTGCCGTGCCGTCATCTTTCGGACGTGCTGGCCGTGATCGATGATGCAGCGTTCACGCGCGGTATCACACGGGCACTTCGCCC
>JADKAQ010000045.1 GCA_016719105.1 Gemmatimonadota bacterium
GGTGCGCAAGCTCGAGGTCATGAAGATGCGCGGGCAACCGTCGCTCCCCGGGCTGCACTCGTTCCGCATCGGGACGGCGGGGCTCACCGTTTTCGCACCCGCCAACATCGCGGTGGGGCCCGATGCCGCGCGCCTGCATGTCGAAACGCTCCCCCGGGCACACACGGGCATTCTCGCCCTCGACGAGATGCTCGGCGGTGGGCTCCCGCGCGGCTATTCGCTGCTGGTGGCGGGACCGTCAGGATCGGGGAAGAGCATCCTCGCATCGGCCTTCCTCGCGGAAGGGGTACGCATCGGCGAACGCGGGGTCATCGTCTCGTTCGAGCAACGCCCGAGCCCGGCGCGCAACCCGATCATCGCAGAACTGGTGCGACGTGAAATGGTTGGCGTGGTGGACACCCGAGCACCGGATCTGTCGATCGACGAGATCGTGTCGCTCATCGCCGCCGAGATCACGCGCCTCGACGCGCGCCGTCTCGTCATCGACTCGCTGTCGGGCTTTGAACTCGCGCTGGCCCCGACCTTTCGCGAGGAGTTTCGTGCCTCGCTTGCCCGCATGGTCATGTCGCTCGCCAGGACCGGCGTGACCATGCTGATGACGTCGGAGCTGGAGGATCGCTATACCGACCTGCGGTTCAGTCCGTACGGCACCGCGTTCCTCACCGATGCGATCGTCGTCATGCGGTACATCGAGGTGGACAGCCGCCTGCGGCGCATGCTGGCGGTGGTGAAGGTTCGCGCGAGCGACCACTCCAACGAACTGCGTGAGTTCACCATCGACGACGCCGGGATTCAGGTTGGCGCGATGCTCTCCAACCATGAAGGGTTGCTCGGCGGGCGGCCGACGTATCACGCGGGGTCCGCGGGCAGTCCCACGACAGCGCGCGCCACACATGCCTGATCCAGCCCGCTCCCCGCAGAGGCGCGCGCCTTGCCCATGACGCGATCCGGCGACCGGAACGAGGATTCGCCCTCGCGTGCGGCGGACGAACTCGCGCACCTGCACCTGCAGGTGGAAGGGGCGCGCGATGAACTCGCCCGGTTGCGGTGGAGATCGCGCTCGCGAACGAGCGCGCGGGCGTTCGCGCGGCGGACCTCGTGGAGGCCAACGAGCAGCTGGTGCTGGCGACGATGCAGGCGCACGCCGACGTGGACGAGTCGACCCGCGCGCACCACCTGGCGGCGCAGGCCGCCACGCTCGACGCGCTGACCTCACTGCCCAACCGGCGCCTGATGCTCGACCGACTCGGCCAGTCGATCGCCACCGCCAAGCGGCACCAATCGCGCCTGGCCGTCCTCTTCGTCGACCTCGACGACTTCAAGCAGGTGAACGACGCCCTGGGGCACGCCGGGGGCGATCGCGTATTGCAACTGACGGCTGAGGCGCTGGCCGCGTCGGTGCGCGGTGCGGATACCGTCAGCCGCCACGGCGGGGACGAGTTCCTCATCCTGCTGTCGGAGGTCAACTCCGCGGCCGACGCCGAGGCGGTGGCCGAGAAGGTCATCGCCGCCGTGTCGGTCGCACAACGCGTGGGTGACGTGGCGGTGCAGGTGACGGCCAGCGTGGGGATCAGCCTCTATCCTGACGATGGCATCGACGCGACCGCACTCATCGGTCACGCCGATACCGCGATGTACCAGGCCAAGCGTCGCGCCCCCGGGAGCCATGCGCTCTTCAGCGCCCTCCCGCCCGACGACCGCCAACCCCCGTCGGCGGACGCGACCTCCACCCCGCGTCCAGTCGACCCGACGGACACGCTCCGCACCACGTCGGGAGCGACGTTACGCCGACCTGCAGGAAGCCAACGAGCAACTCGTGCTGGCGGCCATCTCTGCCCAGGAAAAGCAGGCGGACGCCGAGGGCGCGCTCAAGCGCCAGACCGAGTTCCTGGCGCGTGTGGCCCACGAGCTTTGTAGTCCGCTGAGCCCGATCCGGCACGCGACCGCGCTCCTTGGCATGTCACCGTCGGACACGAAGCTCCTCTATCGCGCGACGGCGATCATCGACCGGCAGGTCACCTACATCACGCGTCTCGTGAGCGACCTGCTCGACATGGCACACCTCGGCAGCGGTGCGCTCGGACTGGAGTCGCGCGACGTGGACCTGAGCGAGATCATCGACGCCAGCTCCGACAACTGGCGCCCGGCCATCGACGCACGCCAACAGTTCCCGTCGTGCGCCGTCCGGGGTTCCCGCTGCACATGCGCGGCGACCCGGTCCGCCTGGCGCAGATTTTCGACAACCTGCTCGACAATGCGTCGCGGTATACTCCCGAGGGTGGGACCATCCACCTCTCCGTGCAGGTACGGGGCGATACGGTGACGCTCTCGCTCTCCGACAGCGGGATCGGCATCTCCGCGGAAACGCTCCCCACGGTATTCGACCTGTTCTCGCAGACGAGCGGGTCGGACTCGAATGGCAACGCCGGGTTAGGGATCGGACTGACCGTGGTTCGCGACCTGGTCACGGCGCACGACGGAACGGTGCGTGTGTCGAGTGCGGGGCGTGGTCGCGGCACCGAGGTCGTGGTCACCTTCCCGCTCACGCGCGAAGTCGTCGACGAGGGGCCACCGGCAAGCGACGGCGCCGGCCCCTGGCGACGGTGACGCGCCACGGGAGGTCGCCTCGCGCCGGTCACCCCCCGACGCAGGCGACGCGTTTCATCGGGAAGTTCATGCCGCGCACCTGCCCTCCTGGTCGCCCCTCGATGCGTGCCACGAGCGAGTCGGCGCCGACCTTGCGATAGACGATCCGTTGCGGGAAGTCGTGCGACGGGTTGGCGAAGGTGACCGAGCTGTCGGTGAGGGCCGTGGCGGGGAACGGGCGGCGGGCGCCCGCCGGGTTGTGCGAAGTAGGTCGCCGTCCCGTCCGTGCTTTCTACGCGCAGCGCCTCCCACTCGCGCGCCACGTCACGCACCACCGTCCGGCTCATCCCCAGCAGCAAGCCGCCAAGCGGCGCCATCCACTGTTCGTGGGTGATGCGGGTGGGGGTGCGCAGCTCCCAGCAGCCGGCCATGAAGCCCAGTCGCGATACATCGTTAGGTGCCTGGGCCGCGAGTGGCGCCGCGGCTGCCATCGCCGCGAGCAGCAACGTGCCGCCCAGGGCGGCCCCGCGTGCGCGCCGCGCGCGCGACGGCTGCGGCATGCGGCACTTTGTGTCGCATCGTCATCGTTCCCCCGTGTGGTGGCGTTCATGGCGCGCGTACTTCGAGCGCCCTGCCACGATACGCGCGAGGATCGACCGCTGCCACTGTCCGTCACGCGCCCGTCACGGGCCAGCACGGTGACTTCGACGTCAACCGGCGACAGCGACGAGGGCGACGTGCACCGGTGTCCACCCCGGGCGTCGTAACTGCCGCCGGTGTCGAGCAGCCGCAGCCCCAGGAGGCGACGGGTCCCGGCGGCAAAGACGCGCACCTCGCTCCCTGCGCGTCGCCCGCCCCTGCGCGTCGCGGACCGTCACCTGCAACGCACGCGCGGCGAGCGCCGGTGACAGTTCGTTGCGAAGAGCGGGTGCGCCCCCTTCACATGGTTGTTGGTGAGGGCGAGGTCGAGGTCGCCGTCGCGATCGAAGTCGACCCACACCACTCCGTGCGAGCCGTTGTCGGCGGCGATCGACACCGGCATCTCGTTCACGAAGTGGTCGCCGGCGTTTCGGAAGAAGTGATCGCTGCGATAGAGGGCGTTGGCGTCGCCGTCCTGGCTGGCGACGAAGGCATCGAGGTCGCCGTCCTGCTCTGCAGTCCCACCAGACGACCCCACCGTCTTGCGCGGGTCGGCGATCCCGGAGGGCCGGGGCCACGTCGGTGAAGCGTCCCCGTCGTTGCGATAGAGCGCGTTGGGGCGATCGCGAAAGGCGACGCTGAGGTCGACGTCACCGTCGTTGTCGAAGTCGATGAACGACGGTTGGCGCGTTGTCCCGCGGTCGGCCACGCCGACGGCCGCCGCCACGTCCACGAAGCGCCCGCCGTTCCCGGGATTGCGGTACAACTCGTTAGGCACGGGGCCTGCGGGTGAAGCCGACGTAGAGGTCGAGCCGTCCATCCGCATCGTAGTCCCCCCACGCGGCAGCGCGCACCCTCCAGCGAGTCGTCGATGAGCGACGCGGCGACATCGACGAAGCCACCGCCGTCGTTGCGATACAGCCGCGCCCGCACGCCGCCGCGGAAGCCGACGTAGAGATCGAGATCGCCGTCGTCGTCGTAGTCGGCCCACGCGTTCGGCTGCCCGCCAGGAGTCGAGAAGAGCGCCGGTTGGACGGGGATGAATACGAGCGGGGGCCGAACGCCCGCCACGACCGCCCCCGGCGTCGGAATGGCCGCGGGATCGGCCGGGGCCGGAGCCGACCCTCGACAGGCGACGAGCGCGGTGAGCACGGCCAGCGCCGCGAGCCAAGCAGCAGAAGGAGAGCGGTTCATCGCCCAAACGTGCCGCCGAGGAAGCCCGGGAGCGAGGGCGCAGGCGGAAGCGCGAGACAACCATGGGATACGCCGCATGAGGCGACCACGGACGGAGGGTGAAACCTACGTGCGCGGCGCACGTAGTCCGCGCATGTCATCGACTCCTGAAGGCGCCGCCACGGGGGCCCCGCTCCGCCCCGTCGAGTTCGAGATCCTCCTCGCCCTGGCACAGGGCGAACGGCACGGCTACGCCATCATCCGCGAGGTCGAGGAGCGCTCGGAGGGGGCGATCCGGCTGGAGACCGGGACGCTGTACCGGGCGCTCCACCGGCTGGTGCAAGGTGGCATCGTGACGCCCATCGAGCGCCGCGCCACCGATGAGTCGGACGACGAGCGACGGCGCTACTACGCGCTGACGCCGCAGGGGCGACGGGTCGCGGCCGCCGAGGCGGCGCGTTTGGCGCGGCTGGTCGCGGCGGCACAGGCCGCGCAGCTCATCCCGTGGCCGGTGATCCCATGAGCACCGACCGACCGATGCGCCCCGGAAGCCCCGACCGCACCGAACGATTCGTGCGGGGGCTCTATCGCCTGTTGCGGCGCGCCTACTCCGCGCAGCTTCCGCGACGACTTCGGACGCGACATGGACGAGACCTTCGCCGACCAGTGGCGCGCGGCCCGCGCGCGCGGCGAGTGGTCGATGGCGCGCCTCGCGATCGTCACGATGACCGACACGATCGCCGAGGCAACGCGGGCGCGGATGACGTCCCTCCCCGCCCCCTCCGACATGCTGCACCTCCAGGACGTGCGCTACGCCTTTCGCCTCCTCGCGCGAAGCCCGCTCCTCACCCTGCTCACGCTCGTGGTCCTGGCCGGGGGGATGGGGGTGACGGTCTTCACCTTCTCCTTCCTCTACACGGCGATGCTGCGCCCCATTCCGCTGAGCGGAGGCGACCGTATCGTGCGGGTACAGCAGTTGGAGGACGGATCGGCGGGGAGCTTCGATGCCGCCGACCTGGCGCGCATGCGTCCGCAGATCACGACGTTGCACGACGTGGGGACGTGGAGCGCGCGCGAGGTCGTGATGGGGAGCGCCGAGGGGGGTGGGACACGCCGGGTGCTGGAGACGACGGCGGTGGAGTGGACGCTGTTCGACGCCACGCGCACCCCGCCCGCGTTAGGCCGGGCGTTCCGCCCGGACGACGAGGCGCCGGGGGCGGCGCCGGTGATCGTGCTCAGTCACCGCACGTGGATCCCGCCTTCGGCGGTGATTCGACGGTGGTGGGGCGCCGCGTGCTGCTCAACGGCGTGTCGACCGAGGTGGTGGGGGTGATGCCACCCGGGTACGGCTTTCCCGTGGCCGCCGACTCGTGGGTCCCGTTAGGCTCGGCCGTGCGCGAGGCGACGGAACCGGGGCGGTACGCGGTGAGCGCCTTTGGCCGGCTGGCCGACGGGGCGACGCGCGAGCAGGCGTCGCAGGAGCTGGAAACCCTGCTGCGGCGCGCCCGGAGCGACCGCCCGCCGGTGGCCGCCGACTCGTCAGGCACCCGGCTCGGCGTGCTGGTGCGCTCCTTCCCGATGGCGCAGATGGGCGACGAGGGGCCGTACGTCTTCGGGATCCTCAACCTGATGGCGGTGCTGATCCTCCTGCTCGCGTGCGTGAACGTCGCCAACCTGCTGCTGGCGCGGGCCAACGAACGCTCGCGCGAGCTGGCCGTGCGGCTGGCGTTAGGCGCATCGCGCGCCCGGCTGGCGATACAGGCGCTCTGGGAACCGGTCGCGCTCGTCACCATCGGTGGGGGGCTGGCGACGGCGCTGGCCGCGTGGGGGGCTGGGGTGGTGAACCGGGGCCCAGCAGCCCATGGAGGGGAACCTCGCCTCTGGGGGGTGGGGATGGACACGCCGACGATCATTGCGGCTGGCGGCTTCATGACGGTGACGATCGCGGCGCTGGGCGGGGTGATGGCGGTGCGAGCCACGAGCACGCGTTTCAGTGAGGTCCTGCGCGACTTCGGGGACACGCGCTGGCGGGGCGCGGGGCAGGACGGGCGGCGCGTGCCCGGCCGTCACGCAGGTGGCGACGGTGACGGTGCTGCTCTTCTTCGGCGTCCTTTCCGGGATCGCCGCGCATCGGTTCGCCAACATGAACCCCGGCTACGACACGACGCGCCTCCTGGCGAGCTCGGTCGAACCCGAGGCGGCGCGCTACGCCACCACCGACGCGCGGCGCGCCCTGTGGACGCGACTCTACGACGGGATGTCGGCCTGGCCGGAGGTGGAGCACGTCGTGGTGCGCGCCCGGCTCGGGGAGGGGGACGACGAGAGCGGGGCGCTGGAGTTCGGCGATGGACGCACGCTCGCCGCCGGCGCCACGCCGCGCGCCTGGGTGCAGGGGGTGTTGGGATCGCTGGAAGCGTTAGGCATCGCCACGCTGGAGGGACGCCTCACACCGGGTGACCGGGCGGCAGGCGGGGTGGCGCTGGTGAGCCGCGCCGCAGCCCAGCGCTACTGGCCGGGAAGTCGCCCGTCGGAGAACGCGTGCGCCTTCCCGGACCGGCGAGACCGGAGAAGACACATGGCGCACGATCGTCGGCGTGGTCGACGACGTCCACGTACGGCGACGAGTTCTCGCGCGACCGCAGCGCGGTGCGCGGTGCACGTCCCGCCTACCCAGCACGATGCCGGATGGGTCACGCTCCCTTCTTCCGCCACCGCGGCGACGCGGCGGTACGCCCGTGCGGCGCTGCACACGACGGTGACCACGGTCGACCCGCAGCTCGTCCCATCGAAGGTGTCGACCTACGACGAGATCCTCGAGAAGTCGGCGCTCATCGCCCGCTCGGTGTCGCGGCTCTTCGCCATCTGCTTCGCCTTCGCCCTGCTGCTCGCGGTGAGCGGGACCTACGGGCTCATGGCCCGGTCGATCGGGATGCGCACCCGCGAGATCGGGGTGCGCCGCGCCCTCGGGGCCTCCGACCGGAGCATCCAACAGCTGCTGCTCGGACAAGGCGGGCGACAGCTGGGGATCGGCGCGGTGGTCGCCCTCCCACTCATGGTCCTCGTCGGGTTGGCCTTCGCCCGCTTCTTCCCCATCGCCCCCTGGCTCGCCCTCTCGTCGGGGGTCGGGGTCTCGCTCGCCATCGTCGCCGTGGTGCTCGCGGCCACGTGGATCCCGACGCGGCGGGCGTTGGCGGTCGCGCCGAGGGACGCACTCTTCCGGGAGTAGCGGCGGGGAGGACCTCCGCAGCCCCCGTCAGTCCATCCCCGCGCCCCCGGCGCGAAAACGTTTGCATTCCCCCGCGGAGGGATAGCCACACCCCGGGCAGACCGGTAAAATCGGGCGAGCTTTTCAGGGCGCGAAAAACGTTTTCACGACCTTACAGCCAGACGTCGTCGAACGCCGCCGATCCCTCCCTCCCGCCCCGCTATACCGCTTCCATGACGTTCCCCGCAACGCCGGCATCCTCCTCCACCCCACGTCGCTTCCGAGCCCGCATGGCATTGGCGACCCAGGGCCCCGAAGCACACGCGTTCCTCGATTTCCTCGCACAGGCGGGGATGAAGATCTGGCAGGTCCTTCCGCTGGGCCCCACCGGGTATGGTGACTCGCCATATCAATGCTTCTCGGCCTTCGCCGGGAATCCCCTCCTGATTCACTCCCCCGGCGCGGGGGGTGGCTTTCCCGCCAACACCGTCGACTTCGAGCGCGTCATCACGCACAAGGCGGTGCTGCTCAATGCGGCGCTCGACCGCTTCACCCCCGACAACGCGTATCACGCCTTCGTGGAAGGGGCGCGGTGGTGGCTCGATGACTACGCGCTGTTCATGGCCCTCAAGCAAGCGCACGGCGGCGTTTCGTGGACTGATTGGGAGCCGGGCGCGGCCCATCGCGACCGCGCGGCGCTCGCCGTGTACCGAAAGAAGCTGGCCGAGCCGATCGAGCGATCCGGCGGGGCAGTACTTCTTCTTCGTGCAGTTTAGGGCGCTGAAGGAGGCGGCCGGCGCCTGGCGGAATCCAGCTCAGCGGGCGACCTCCCGATCTACGTGGCGCACGACTCGGCCGACGGGTGGGCCAACCGGTCGCTCTTCAAGCCTGCCGGACGGGCGACTGCTCACGCAGG
The DNA here is from genome assembly GCA_016719105.1 of Gemmatimonadota bacterium. Taxonomy (NCBI): domain Bacteria; kingdom Pseudomonadati; phylum Gemmatimonadota; species Gemmatimonadota bacterium. The sequence continues at coordinate 8,520 of JADKAQ010000045.1, forward strand.
CCGGCGTCCCCCCCGACTACTTCAGCGCCACCGGGCAGCTGTGGGGGAACCCGATCTACGACTGGGACGCCCTGGCCAAGACCAACTACGAGTGGTGGATCCGCCGCATGCGGGCCGCCTTCGAGCTGTACGACCTGGTGCGCATCGACCACTTCCGCGGCTTCGAGGCGTTCTGGGAGGTGCCGGGTGATGCGACGACGGCCATCAACGGGCGCTGGACGCCGGGCCCCGGGGCAGCGCTCTTCGAGGCGATCGAGCGGGCGCTGGGCCGGTTGCCGATCGTGGCCGAGAACCTGGGGCTGATCACGCCGGCGGTGGAGGCGCTGCGCGAGCGCTTCGGCTTCCCGGGGATGAGCATCCTGCAGTTTGCCTTGGGGGACGGGCAGGCGAAGGAATTCAAGCCGCACAACTTCCCGCGCGAGCGCGTGGTACACCGGGACGCACGACAACGACACCACGATGGGGTGGTGGGAGTCGGGGCCGGGGACTCGACGCGCAGCCTCGAGGAGGTGACGCGCGAGAAGTCCTACGCCAAGCGCTACATCAACACTGACGGCACCGAGATGCACTGGGTGCTGATGCGGGCGGCGCTCGCCTCGGTGGCCAACACCGTCCTGATTCCGATGCAGGACGTGCTGGGGCTCGGGCGCGAGGCGCGGATGAACCTTCCCGGGCGGCAGGCGGGGAACTGGGGTTCCGCTTTCGCTGGGCGCAGGTGACCCCGGCCATCACCGCTCGCCTCCGCGAGCTGGTGGATCTCTACGACCGTTAGGCATCGAGGCGACATGTCCGAGCAGCGCACGAAGTTCTCGACCATCTGGAACATGAGCTTCGGCTTCCTGGGGATCCAGTTTGGCTGGGGACTCCAGATGGCGAACATGAGCGCGATCTACGAGTACCTGGGGGCGAGCGCCGACGAGATCCCGATGTTGTGGCTGGCGGCCCCGCTCACGGGGCTCATCGTGCAGCCGATCATCGGGCACCTGAGCGATTACACCTGGTCGCCGACGCTGGGCGGCGGCGCCCGTACTTCCTGGTGGGGGCGATCCTGTCGTCGCTGGCGCTCATCGCGATGCCGCAATCGAGCGCCTGTGGATGGCGGCGGGGCTGCTCTGGATCCTCGACGCCTCGATCAACGTGTCGATGGAGCCGTTCCGCGCCTTCGTCGCCGACCTGTTGCCGCAGCAGGAGCGCACGCGCGGCTTCGCGATGCAGTCGTTCTTCATCGGCGTGGGCGCCGTGCTCGCCTCGGCGATGCCGTGGATGCTGACGAACTGGTTCGGCGTGGCCCCGTCGGCGCTTGGACGATCCCGATCACGGTGAAGCTGTCGTTCTACATCGGTTCGGCGGCGTTCTTCGGCGCGGTACTGTACACGATCCTCACGACCAAGGAACACCCGCCGGCCGACATGGAGGCGTTCCGCAGGCCAAAAGCAGAGCGCGGGGATCGGCGCCACCGTGAGCGAGGTGCTCGCCGCGCTCAAGGCGATGCCGTTGACCATGAAGCAGCTGGCGCCGGTGCAGCTGTGCACCTGGCTCGGGCTCTTCTGCATGTGGCTCTTACTTCCCGGTGGCGGTGGCGCGCAACGTCTTTGGGCGCCCGATACGTCGTCGCCGCTGTACCAGCAGGGGCAGGAGTGGGCGGGGGTCTGCTTTGGTGCCTCGCCGGCAGTCTCGCTTCCTCTTCGCCTTCTGGTTGCCCGTGCTGGCGAAGAAGGTGGGCGGAAGATGACGCACACGATCTGCCTGTTGTGGGGGCGGCCGGGCTGATGTCGGTGGCGGTGATCACGCAAGCCGGCGCTCTTGATGCTGTCGATGACGGGGTGGGGATCGCGTGGGCGAGCACGCTGTCGATGCCGTACGCGATGCTGGCGGGGTCGCTACCCGAGGGAAGACCAGGGTGTACATGGGGATCTTCAACTTCTTCATCGTGATCCCGGAGATTGTGGCGGCGTTGGGCTTCGGGTGGGTGATGAACAACCTGCTGGACAACAACCGGATGGCGGCGGTGGTGGCCGGTGGGGCGTTCATGGCGTTGGCGGCGGTGTTGGTGCTGCGGGTGCAGGACCCGGGTGAGCCGGCTTCGTGAGCTTCGGCTGGTGTCGTGCACGCTGTGCGACAAAGCATGACACGGAGGTTCACGGAGGGATCACGGAGGGCACGGAGGAGTTCCTTCAGAGGGAGTTTCTGTGATGCAGGGTAAGTTCTGGGGCGTTGTGGTAACGGGAGGGGCGTTGCTGCTGGCGGTGTCGTTACCCGCGCAGGGCCGACGGTGTCGAAGGTCGAGCCGCGCAACCGGTGGGCCAACTCGTCGGTCAATCCGGTGCGGGTGCTGGTGCGGGGACCAACCTTGCAGGCTCGCTTCGAGTGCGGGCGGTTGTCCTGGGACAACGGCAAGGTCAACGAGCGGGGACGTATGCCTTCGTCGATGTCGCGATCCCGCGCGATGACGACGGCGGGAGCTATCCGCTCGGTGCGCACCTCCGGCGGCGGGAGCGTGGCGGCGCCGTTCTCCGTTGCGCCGCAGGCTGGCCGGGCACGCGGCCTTCCAGGGGTTTGGCACCGAGGACGTGATGTACCTCCTATGCCCGACCGCTTCGCCAATGGCGACCCCCCAACGACGACCGGCCGTGTCGCGCGGGCTGCTCGATCGCAGCAAGGGGCGCTACTACCACGGCGGCGACTGGCGGGGGTGCGGCAGAAGCCCTACCTCAAGACGCGTTAGGCGACGACCATCTGGACTAACCCGATCTACGACAACAACAACGGGTTGAACCGGAAGGGGACGTAACAACAACCAGCCCATCACCGACTACCACATACGGCGCCACCGACGTCTACGCGGTGGACGAGCACATGGGCGACGTGGCGGCGTTCAAGCAGCCCGTCGACGATGCTGCAGCGCAGGGGATCAAGGTCGTGCTCGACATGGTGGCCAACCACACGGGGCCCTACCACCCGTGGTGCAGGACGCGCCGACTAAGACCTGGTTCCACGGGACGGAAGCCAACCACCCGAACAACACGTGGCAGACGTGGACGCTGGCCGACATGTACAGCACGCCGGGGTGCGACAGGCCACGCTTCGACGGATGGTTTATCAACATCCTCCCCGACCCTCAACCAGGACGATCCCGAGGTCGCGCTACATCATCCAGAACACACTCTGGTGGGGTGGGGTGAGCGGGATGGACGGGATTCGGCAGGATACGGCCGGACGTCCCGCGCTGGTACTGGCGCGACTGGATGACGGCGATCAGAACGATATCCGTCGCTGCGTGGTTGGGGAGGGTCTTGTTACGGCGACCCTCGATGATTGCCTTCTTCGAGGGGGACAGTAGCAGTGGGACGGCGTCGACGACAAGGTCGACCTGTTCGACTTCCCGACGTACTACGCGATTCGCGGCGCCTTTGCGCGCGGCGAGCCGGTGCGCCAGGTGCGCAGATGACGTCGCGCGACCACATCTACCGCGACCCGCAGAACCTCGTGACGTTCCTGGGGCTGCACGACGTGTCGCGCTTCAGCTGCACGAGCCGGGGCGACTGCGGACGGGCTGAAGCTGCGCCTACCTTCCTGTTCACCGCGCGCGGGACGCCCGCTCGTCTACTACGGCGACGAGACGATATCCCCGGCGGGAACGACCCGGACAACCGGCGCGACTTCCCCGGCGGGTGGGCGCGACCCGCGGAACGCCTTCGACGCCGCCGGGCGCAACGCCGCCGAGCAGGACGTGTGGCGGCACGTGCAGAAGGTGGCGCAGATCCGTGCGGCGCGGCGGGAGCTGCGTGGCGGGGCGACGGAGCACCTGTTCGTGAGCGACCAGGTCTACGTGTATCGCCGCGGCGGGACGATCGTGGCGATCAACAACGGGAGAAGGGAGGCGAGCGACGTCACGATCCCGCGACCGCGCTTCCGCCGATGCGTTAGGCGTGTGCGCCGCGGGCGGCCCGTGAACGGGGCGACGGTGGTGCGGGTGCCGGCGCGGGTGAGCTGCATCTTCTAGGCATCGTGAAGATCGAACACGTCGCCCTCTGGACACATGACATCGACCAGTCGCGCGTTCTACCAGGCGTACTTCGAGGCAGAAGCCAACGAACGGTACGAGAGGCGCGCATGCGCGGCTTTGCGTCGTACTTCCTGACCTTTCGGTGGCGAGACCCGGCTGGAGCTGATGCAACTCCCACAGCTCTCCCCGATATGGCGCTGCCACCGGCGCTGGGTACGCACCTGGCGATTTCGGTGGGGTCGCGCGAGCTGGTGGAGCGCTGGTGGCGCGGGCGCGCGCAACGGCGTGACGATCCGGTCGGAGGCACGGATGACAGGCGATGGGTACTATGAGGCGGTGATCGAGGATCCGGATGGGAATCCGGTTGAGGTCACGGCGTGAGGAATTGTCTCACGCGAAGACGCGAAGCCGCGAAGAAGACGGCCGCATTCGTAGATGAGACGGCACACATCCAGGGCGACGTCATCAAGGAGACGGATAGTCATGCACCCGATGTACCTGCAGGAAATCGAGCAGGGGCCCGGCTCGGGGACGTACCGCGACCGCATCGCGCTGATGCGCGCGTCGGGAAAGCCGATGCCGCAGATCTGGCATCTCTTCGCCTACAAGCCCGATCGCACCGACTTCCTCGCGCACTTCACGCAGGGCGTGATGCGCGGCCCATCGCCGCTCTCGGCCGGGCTGCGCGAGCTGATCGCCGCGCTCACGTCCAGGCGCAACGACTGCGACTTCTGAACCGGGTCGCACGCCGCGGTCGCGGCGACGCTGCTGGAGGACCGGGCGCTGGTGGATGCGGTTCTCGCCGACTACCGCACCGCGCCGATCGACGAATCGTGGAAGGTGCTCTTCGACTTCCTCGACACGGTGAACGCGCGCTGCGCAGAGGTTGGGCCGCCAGACATCGAGACGGTGAAGGCGGCGGGGTGGAGCGAGGAGGCGATCTACGACGCCATCACGGTCTGCGCGCTCTTCAACTTCTACAACCGGTGGATCGACGCGACCGGGGTGAGCGACATGGACGCGGCGGCGTACGCGCAGTC